>JAUWBW010000115.1 GCA_030609665.1 Methanosarcinaceae archaeon
TACGTACATATTAGCAAGCGCGCTTGGTGATAACCGTGATCTTGCAGACCTTGCGATAGTTGGGGCAATAGGCGACCTCCAGCACATGAAAAAAGGATACCTTACCGGCATAAATCGTCTGATACTGGAGGAAGGGGCAAACAGCAATGTCCTGAAATTTGAAAAGGATATCACACTCTTTGGCAAACAGACACGCCCGGTATTTAAACTTCTACAATTTGCATCAGACCCATACATTCCCGGGCTTACAGGAAGTGAGGATGCGTGTATCGAGTTCCTTCATAAACAGGGAATCAGGTTTAGCGGTGATGAACGCTGGAGGAGATGGATCGATTTTGAGCAGGCTGAAAAGCAGAAGGTTGTATCTGCACTTGTGCAGTACTGCCTGAATGCAGGGCTTCCCCCTTACAAGATCGAGCGGCTGATCGGCGAGGTATATACACTGCTAAAAGAAGGAGAAGGGACAGAAATGCGTGACGCATCCGAATACTCTACATTACTCAATGCCACTGCCCGCTATGACCATGCCGATATCGGACTTGCAGTGTGCATGGGTGATCGCGGGGATGCATACGAGCAGGCGTGTAAACTACTTGCCGAGCACAGGAAAAATCTAGTAGATGGTCTAATGTTCGTCAAAGAGCAGGGACTGACAAGACTCAAAAACCTTCAGTACTTTGATGCAGGGTCAAGTATAAGGGAAACCATCGTGGGAATAATCGCAGGCATGAGCACATCAATAACAAGCGATCGCAGCCTTCCGATCATCGCATTTGCGGATACGGATGATGGTGTCAAGGTGTCTGCGCGCGGTACGCAGGATCTGATACGAAAGGGGTTGAACCTGTCTGAAGCGATGTCAAAAATCTCGGCTGAAGTTGGCGGTGCAGGCGGCGGGCACGATATTGCTGCAGGTGCTACGATCCCAATAGTTGCAAAGGATGAGTTTATCCGGAAACTTGATGAAATGATCGGTATGCAGATCCGCAACTCAAAATGATAATCGTCAGGTTTAGAACAATATTAATTCGGATGATCCACTCACCCGATGTTTTTCAATATTTTCTGAAAAAGGTGTGAAAAATCCTGTGGCATGGTTAGGAATTTGAGTTTTTCGATATCATCTACAAGACCATACATGTCTTCACCTTTTACAAAACCAAATTCAGGATAGTTAGTAGGTTCAAGATAACGGATCGGCGGGACATCATTATATTTTGGATTTTGTATAAATCCGGTGTCAAGAAGATAATATGCTCCACCTGCCAGTTCTTTTATGGGCTCATAAACAGATGCGAAATCACCACATACCCAGTTTGCCATCTTGAGTGCTTTATCGGATGCATTAATAGTGATATGTCCATAATCTGGTGGAATTATCACATTGTCGCCTGCTTGTGCTTTAATGACAACTACATCTGTCACTTTTCCACCATCGGTTTTTTGTAAAAGGTAGGTGGCTTCACCTTCAAGTACCTGATACACTTCTGTGTATGATATATTTGTGTCTGGAACTTTTGGATGGTAGTGTCCTGCGGTTTTCATATACTCGCAACCCAACATGCCAGGGGGGATCATAGTGATATCATACCGAAGGTTGTGTTTTTTTATAATGTTTGATTCGGCTTTGGTTTTATACATGTCACGATACATGTAGTACAATTCAAAATTATCTGCATTTTCGAGCCAAATTTTGTCATATATGACATCATCCATATCATGTAGCATCCTGATATCAGCAATTCTGTCTACATCTCCAAATTTAAGCTTAAGTTTAAGTTCATTTCCCATTGATAGTTTGCCCCCTAATCCTGATTCTAATTAATTCACTCATTTGATCAAAAATCGAGGTGCATTTGTTTGACCTGTCATCCGATCAGAAACAGGTATGTTGTAAAAATTGATCTGCCCAACGCAAATGTTTGAGTCCAGGGATGACTCAAAAACAAGTTCCTCAACTTTGTGACCGGTCATTGTAGAAAGTGCACCTTCAATGTATCCTTGTGTCAACCTGCACGCAGTGGGATGATTTGCATATCCATCACCTAAGATCTTACGAATGATACACCCATCAAAACGAACAGATGCACTATACTTATCGGCATGCTGATCAACACCAAGGTTCGTTACCTGATAATAAGAAGTTATGTATTCTATGAAACGATCCAATGAACTTACCACAGCCCCTTTTCCAAGTTTTTTGCCAAGATTAACCCCAATCTTACGTCCGGTCTCATAAGCAACTCTCTGAGCTTCTTCCTCCCCCATCGAAGTCTCAATGGTTTCAAGAAGACCCTTTATGATAAATTGCTCACCGCGACATGTTGATGATTGTGTATTGTTTGATTCTTGATCGTCCATAGCAAATCCCATCCAAATTTTCTTTAATAATATTTGGTTTTGTTATCTATTAAGCTTTATGCATCATTTGAATCCGCATCCCCTATCCGCCTGTGTTTTTAAAATGTTTAAATATGCGTTCTGCAAGCCTTACACTAATCCCCTCAACCTGCGTTAGTTCTTCAACCGATGCATTCAAGATACCATCGATCGATCCAAAATATCCAAGAAGCACCCGCTTTTTCAATGCACCGATGCCGGATACCCCATCGAGCTTTGAATGTGTCAACCTTGCCGAGCGCCTGCGCCTGTGTGCAGTTACGGCAAACCTGTGTGCCTCGTCCCGCATTTGCATCAATAGTTTTAGTGCCATTGATGTGCGCGGCAGTATTATCACTTCTCCTGCACCTTTTTTGGTGGTTACGATATGTTCAAACTTCTTTGCAAGACCAATAAGCGGAATATCCAGATCCAATTCTTTCAATGAACCATTAGCAGCACTTACCTGCCCCGCTCCGCCATCGATCAATATCAGGTCTGGCATAGCAGCGTGTTCCTTCAGGAGACGCGCATACCTGCGCCGGACAACCTCTTCCATCATTGCAAAATCATCAATACCTTTTACAGTCTTGATGTTGAATTGCCTATACTCACTCTTGGATGGCATCCCATTTTCAAATACGACCATTGAGCCGACTGCATCTGTGCCTGATATGTTTGAGATGTCAAATGCCTCAATGCGACCAGGCGGGAAATCCAATGAAAGTGCATCTTTTAATTGAACAAGTGACTGTTGTGCGGCTTCGTGCGGCTTTGGTTTCAACTGTGCCAGTTCCATTGACATTTTTGCATTTTTACTGGCCATATCCAAAAGTTTTCGTTTTTGTCCCCGCAATGGTACATTGATACTGACATTGTGCCCGGATCTCTGGCTCAACCACTCTGTGATAAGGTCCTTATCAGGTATCGCGTGTTCGACAAGTATTTCGGGCGGCACAGGTGAATCCTGATAATACTGTTTGATGAACTCTGCCAGCACATCAGGCATAGTGGTATCAACACCGCCCCTGGTCAACAAGATATCTGCCCTGCCCACCATGTTTCCATCCCTTACATAGAACAATTGTACGGATACTCCTGCATCTCCCGATACTGCAGCGATCACATCCCTGTCATCAGAACCTGCTGTCGAGGTCTGTTGTTTTGACAGGGATCTGATCGCAGCAAGTTGGTCACGGATCATGCTGGCAGCTTCGTATTCCTGTGCGGCGGAAAAATCATTCATTTTACTTTCCAATTGTTTTATCAGCTCGGACACGTCGCCTTTTAAGAATTTGACAACATCCATGACATGTTCCATGTACTCGTCTTCACTCACTCCGCCCGTACATGGTGCAAGACAACGCCTGATGTGGGAATTGAGACACGGTCGCACTTGTTTCCCGTTTATCTTCTTGCGGCATCTTCGTATCTGGAATATCTGGGAGATAATGTCAAGTGTTTTTCGAATCGCCTTGACGTTCGTATAAGGTCCAAAATAGATCGCCCCATCCATCAAGCGGCGGCGTGTTATGAATATCCTTGGGAATCTGGAATTGATGGTGACTTTAACGTAAGGGTAGCGCTTGTCGTCTTTCAGTTGTATGTTGTAGCGCGGTTTATGCTTCCTTATCAGGTTCGCTTCAAGCACAAGTGCTTCAACTTCCGAATCCGTGACAATATATTCCAGATCTTCAATATGCCCGACAAGTATTTTTGTCTTTGGAGATTGGTTCTTCCGGGATTGGAAATACTGGCGCACCCTTTTTTTAAGAGACCGCGCTTTACCCACATATATTACGGCATCGGACTTGTCCTTCATCAGATAGACGCCGGAAGAGTCCGGTATTCGGGAGATATCAGGAGGCATTTGTCTACATCCTCGCTTTATCGTTCAAAAATTAAATATAAACACAAACCTTAAACTTAAACCTAAACTTTAAACTGCATTCCACTTTTTGATAATTTCCCCAAGTGATCCACTCTCATACATGTCTGAATTGATAATAACCTTGTCTACCCCCTCGATCGAGGTAGAATCGCTTTCCATGTAAATGGAATTTCCAAGCAACTGGAGCGGAGGATAAATGTCTTTTAACTCATCACTCGGCTCGGCAAATCCCGGCGGCGTGCCGGCAAGATCGAACATATCCCTTAGTTCGATATCGATCCTGCTGTTGCACCTATTTTTACATGCCGGTGGTGTTTCCTTGTAGAACCGTGCGGTATGGCATGAACGGGCGTATGCAACAAGTACATATTCGGCATGCACTCCCACAGGACAATCAAGTGAGGCAACGGCTTCTACGGTTCTTGGCAAAAGGTCTGTCTCAATTTCGGTCATGCCGAGTTTTGAGAAGAACTCGAATGTGCGCCCGTAGTTCAGATTGGTCTGGAGATATGCCTGCTTTATGTTCTCGGTCTCATCGCGAAGGAGATGGTCAACCCAGGGGCATCCTTCCGATGTGTGCACAATTCCGCGTCCGGCTGTGATGGCATCAAATGAATCGGTGAGGTTTTCCTTGTGCATCCCATACAGGATGCCGACATCGTTCACTACCAGATTGATGCGGTCGCCAATATGTGAGACGTCTTTGATGTATTCCATCACGGATTCGTAGTGGTGCTGCGGGGTGATTGGTGTTATTACTGTAAGCGCATCCGTTTTTTCAAGTGTGTCTGCAACCAAATTTGCATCGGGAAGTTTGTATGGACACCCCTCGCTCCCGATACCAATGCCTGCGCCGTTTTCGGATGCGGAGTTGATGATAATCCCGAGTTTGTCATAATTTACAGTTCTGATCTCAATTTGTGACATTTTTAACTCCCCTCATCTATCAGATATACGAATCTGCAATTGGTGTTTTCATATACTTGCATCGCTGTTGTTCGCACATCATTTGCCAGAAAGGGATCTCCTCAATCACATGCGACTTGATATCGCCTGCGTTTGCACCTTTTTCTGACATGTCGATAGCATTGCGGTATAATCCTATGATGGTCTTTATCATTTCAGGATTCATGCACCGCCCGACAACCTTCAGGGCTGCCACTCCTGCATCCATCAGGTCGGGAATACTGCAAAGTGAACAGTCCATTCCTGCGTCAAGGATCGGGTGCAGCCTGTTGTCAACACTGACCATGTAGTTTGCACGGCACGGCAGTCCGAAGTTGATGGATTCATCCGCGCTGTGGATGAGGTGGCATGTACCGTTGATGTTTGAGCATCCGAACTGACCGAACAGTTCAAGTTCCACACCGGTTTTGTTCAATTCGCGTATCTCGTCAAGTGTCACTTTGAACGGCAGCACGACTTTTGTCACACCCATGTCTTTCAGAAGTTCAAGTTGTCCCAGATTAAATGTATTAAGCAGTACACTTCCATGTATCTGAAGTCCGAGGTCGAGTTCATTGATAAGTTGCAGCGCGCCGAATTCTCCCACGATAAGCGCGTCCACGCCTGCATTTACACCACGCATTACGTGTTCGATGAACATATCTTCGAGTCCGTCAGCAAGATAGGGTGTGTTCACGGTATAATCAACCTGAACACCGTGGCTGTGTGCGTACTCGACGATGTCATGTAGTTGATCTTGTGTGGTGACATTGCAACTGCGCCCGCGTCCTGACAGGTTCAGGTTCACAAATCCCGGCGTTTCCAATCCAATGTATATTTCATCCGCGCCCGCAGAGATTACGTTCTTTGTAGTTTCCATCGACTCTGCCGGAGCCATAAGGGACATTTTTGTCAT
>JAUWBW010000186.1 GCA_030609665.1 Methanosarcinaceae archaeon
TTTTGCAGAAGCAAAGGAGAGCGCGATGCGGCTTCTTCGTGCAAGTCCCGTAACATCCAAGGGATTGAAGAATTACGGCACTTCGGTGCTGGTTAATCTTATGAACTACATGAAGATACTGCCAACCGATAATTTCCGCAGTCGGCAGTTCAAAGGCGCCGAATCCGTATCAGGAGAGTACATTAACGATAATTACGACATCAAACGCCATTCATGCTACAACTGTCCGGTGGGATGCAAGCGCAGCATCAGGGAAAGTGAGATGGAAATTCCCGAATATGAGACTGTATGGGCATTCGGTCCTGACATCGGGAACGAGGACATGGATTCCATAATCAAGGCGAACAGGCTGTGTAACGATTATGGAATGGATACTATCTCCTGCGGTTCCACAATAGCGGCATATTCGGAATTAACGTCTACTGAAATTGATCCTGCAAAACTCGATGAACTGGTCATGCAGATCGGGGAAGGAGAATGTGAACTTGGAGCAGGGTCGCTCGCATATTTGCGTTCAAAGGACGCCGAAGAGTTGAGTATGAGTTCCAAAGGACTTGAGTTTCCAGGGTATGACCCGCGCGGGGTTTTGGGGCAGGCACTTGGATATGCAACCTCGAACAGGGGTGGATGCCATCTTCGCGCTTATATGGTCGCGCCAGAGGTCATCGGGAAACCGAAACTGATTGACCGCCTTACCTTCAGTGGAAAGGCAGGTCTTGTGCAGATATTCCAGAATCTCGCCGCAGCGGTGGATTCTCTTGCTGTCTGTAAATTCGAATCCTTTGCCATGGGCGAAGAGGAACTTGCAGCACTGCTCAGTGCTGTAACAGGTGTCCATTACTCCCCGCAAGACCTGCTGCGTGCAGGTGAGCGTATCTGGAACCTTGAGAGGCTGTTCAATATTGGTGCAGGTTTCACGCGTGCGGACGACTCGCTTCCTGCGCGCATGTTTGAGAATAGTGAATTTGGAATAAAGAGAGAAGAGTTCGAGAGAACACTTACAGAGTATTATCATTACCGTGGATGGAATGAGGACGGCGTCCCCTCAAATGAAAAATTAAAGGAACTCGGGATATCCTGATGGGAATCCTGAGTTCTAATTGAGACTTGTGTTTTAAGTCCTGCGACTAAAATATGCGCCCGCAAGTGTCGCTAACACAAGTGCTGCCCCAAATCCAGGTGTTGGTGCGGCTTCTTCTTCAATTGGCTCCTCTTCTCCAGTTGGTTCTTCAACAGTTTCCGGCTCTTCCTCCAGATCTATAATGATCTCGTGTTCCGAGAACTCTGGAATGTATACTGCCATTGAAACAGTGTCATTGTTCTGCAGGAGATAACAAAGCGGTCTGTTGCCGCCTGCGAAAAGTTCATCGATATTTCTTGCACGTTCAAGCACAACCCCGTCATATCGCAATCGGATGCGTTCAAGATTGGTCAGATCAATGGTTTCGCTATCAAGATTTATTGTTACTACCTGTCCCTCTTCCATCTCCGATTCAACTCCAATTACCACACGGTTTTGAATTGCTTCTCTTACATGAAGGTTAACAGGAGTGTGATTCAGTAAACACGATGTGTTCCCGCGATCGCGAATGGTAAGTTCTGCACCCACTCTTCCAAGTGCGATCTCTTGATTCATTCTCTGGTGCATGTATGACATATCCCCGGAATACTGGTACTGTGTCTGGAAATACTGCGGTTCCATGGGAGTCGCCCTGAACATGACCTGACTGTTCTCAACCAATTCGACCATAATGGTACCATCTGTGATTTCAACATCAAGACCGGACATATCCGAATCTTCTGCCAGGAAATCCCTGCATATTATCAGATATCCTTCAAAATTGGCTTTTGTTATCTTGACCGAGATCGTGTCATTGGCACTGTCTTCCATCATTTCAGCATCGACACCTTCCGCCAGGTCAAATGTGACCGTTTTATCAGCCAGTGCTTTTACTTGCATTGCAGCAGTCGGATTGTCGTGCAAAAGGAACAGGCTTGATGTTCCAACATAACGTGCAACTGCGCCCTGTAAACTCTCGTAGCTATAATCAAAATCCGATATCTTAACCGAATCAAAAATTGCATCCCCGGAGATCATAAAGTCCTTTATCTCACCGGATTCATCAAAAGTATATGTGGCATAATGTCCGTATGATGTGCTCCCTTCTTTCATGAACTGAAGACCATGCACCATTCCTTGTGACCTTACTCCATGCATGGCTTGTTGCCTCATATCAACCATATTTCTTGCATTGAATGAAGAGGTAGTTCCCCTCATGTGCATAGCCATGTAGTGTGCAATATCATCACTTTTTACACCGTATTGCAGTTCAATGTCTCTGATCATCATTCCCCGATTGATGTTTGCCGGAAGTCCCAGATCGGAAATTGCATTATCTACACCCACTCCGAATGCATTGCATGTCTGTAAGAATGTGTTTTCTGAGAAACCCATAAACCTATTGTCCATATTTCCAAAGTCGTTTGCACGCATCATCCTGCCTTCACCATACAACATTGGTGTTGGATCGTCCTCATCCATCATTCCTCCCATCTGTGCAAATACGGGAGAGTTCATTGCGAGCAAAAACAGAGTTGTGCTAACTAAAAGTAAAACTAATTGTTTTATAAATGTCATATATTTACCTCCAGTCCCAGATTACTGTAAATTAACATTGAAGTTTGAAGGCAATAAGTATTATGGTACGAAAAGTCTCCAAAGTACAGAAAATGTATAGGTATAAAAGAAGAAAAATAATCGATTTTAAATAGTTTCAAGCATTTTAACTGCCAGATACATACTTAATAGTAACTTTTCGCGATAAATTGATATATGGAATAATGAATTATAAACCACATTATTCAACTAACAAATGTCTTCAAAGACATTCACAATCAACCGGAGGAACATAATATGAAACAGCAAGTCGAGGTAAAAACACTTAAAGTAGGAAAATACGTTGTCGTAGACGAGGAACCTTGTTCAATCAAAAGTATTACAAAATCAAAACCTGGTAAACATGGCTCTGCAAAGGCAAGGATCGATGTTATCGGTATTTTTGATGGGCAGAAACGTTCTATTATAAGTTCAGTTTCGGCAAAGACCTATGTTCCTTTAGTGGAGCGTAAGAACGCACAAGTTCTTTCAGTAGGTGCTGGCATTGCACAGTTAATGGATATGGAAGATTACTCCACGTTTGAACTCCCTATTCCTGATGAGTATAAGGACAGGGTTGTAGAAGGAGCAGATATCACATACATTACAGCAATGGGTAAAACAAAGATCGACCTCAGGTAGACCTTTATACCTCACTTATCTTACCGGTTATGTTCAACCAGCCTAAAATGATGGATGCCCCATCTGAATACGGAACTGCCGAATATGTGATATTTGGCGTACCGTTTGATGGGACATCATCATTTCGGGCAGGCAGCCGCTTTGCACCGGACGCTATGCGCAAAGCATCTGCTAACTTTGAGAGTTATAACGCTTTTTTTGACATTGATCTTGCAGAATTACCGATCCATGATGCAGGAGACCTTGAGCCGTATGCATCCGTAGACGATACACTACGTGATCTTTTCTATGCGGTTGAGCCAATAGCAAAAGATGGCAAGATACCGATCATGCTTGGCGGTGAGCATTCACTGACCCTGCCCTGTGTAAAAGCATGTGCCAAACACGCAGGTGATGATATTGGTGTTGTGGTACTTGATGCACATTTTGACCTTCGTGATGAGTATAGTGGTTTGAAATATAACCATGCGTGTGTTTCACGACATATCATTGATGAGGTAACTGACAATTACGTTTCTATCGGGATTCGGAGCGGACCCAAAGAAGAATGGGATTTTGCTAAAGAGAACAACATCAGGTATTATACACCGGATGATGTTGCAACAAAAGGGATAAAAAACGTGCTGGATGAGGTTATAGAATATCTCGATTGCAGTAAGAT
>JAUWBW010000085.1 GCA_030609665.1 Methanosarcinaceae archaeon
GGTTTGGTGGCGAACTCGAACCCACGCGCAATGCGGTGTATTCTATGGGGCGCAAGATGTCTGGAAACGCACAGGGCAGGTTCGATGGTGCGGTACTTGTCAATGGCAGTTTCCTGCTGAATTTCGGGTTTGATGAAATGGACATGGTGCTCAAAAACCCCACAAAGAACCTTGCAGAAGGTGTGACAAATGCGCGGGATGGAATGATCACACTCTCAGAACTGCTCGGCGGCGCGGACTATGATATCGATCATGTGAAATCTGCAATGAAAACAGGGTTTGAGGATGCGCTTGGGGTCGAGTCACAGCGCGGTGTGTTGACAGATCCGGAGATAGAGGTCGCAGAGCGGTTGAGTGAGAGACACAGGAGCCGTGATTGGATATATCGGTTGGATGATAAGAGGCGAAAGCGGCGGGCCAGGAAAGTTTAGTCACAAAATTGACCAAAATACCGACGTGCCATCCGCGCGAAGCGCGCGTATTCCCACATCACCATGAATATGTATTTGATGAATGCTATTGGAACGTACAGCATATCTCGCATGTCGTTATCGAACTTGGCATGTGCACGGTTTGGATCAAAAAATCAAAAACCGTTCTTATCTAACATCATGTGGCCATCATTAATATTTAGGATATATCGTCAAATATGCAATCGTATTGCTTGAATTAATGGACAGGATGAACGGGATTTACAGGATATAAGTGGCTCGCCCCATCCTGTAAATCCCGTTCATCCCGTCTAATATTTACCTACTCAATGTTGGAGTGATCCCAAAAACATATCGTGTGTTTGTATTTTTGATCATTAATGGCGGACTGCGCCGCCTGCGGCGGTTGTTGCAGTTTTGTTTTGTTGCGGTTTTGTTGTATTTTGTATTTTGTGTTGTTCGCCACTCTCATCCCCAGTACTCTTTAAAAGTTACCCACAATTCCGGTAAACGTTCCTGCAATACTTCGTTCGGCGTGCCTAAAGTATCCATCCACCCTCTTTTTTCGAGTGAACGAGTAAGCGGTCTTTCAAGCAGCCTGCGGACCTTTCTTTCGTAGCGGGCTAGGAGCGTCAGATCGTCGTTCTCCAATGCATTGACTATTGTCTTTCCTGCAACTTCTCCCGCAAGTATGGCATTATTGATCCCTGCGCCCGTTATTGGGTCAGCCATACCGGCGCTGTCTCCAACGAGCATGACATTCCCGATGCAGAAGTTTTCCCGAAGTCCACCTACCGGAAGGGCGCCGGTCATGTATTCTGTTTTTTCACCACCGAGCCGGTTGGCGACTTCTGACTCACTGATGAATGCATCCAGATAATCGTGCACGGAACGCGAGCCACTTGTGATTGTGATTCCCAGCCCCACTTTTGCAGAATCCGGGCCGCTCGGGTATATCCACGCATACGCGCCCGGGGCGTAATCGGCATTGAAGAATATCTCGCTTGTGTTCTCCAGCGTCTCGATCCCCTTCAAATGATACTGAGCGCATACTGCGATATCCTGACGAGACAATCCCAGCAGTGATGCAGTTTTTGAAAAAACCCCGTCTGCGCCGACAATGATCTTTCCGCTCGCTTCGCCGCCCCTGAACATCACACCATCTCCATCTGGTGTCAGGTCGGTTAGAGGGGAATCCCATCTGATGTCAACACCAGAGTTCCTCGCCTCTTCTGCGAGAGCCATATCAAACGATGGCCTGTCCACCACGAAACCGTTGAGCGGGAAGTCATGAAAAGTCATGTCAGGAAAGTACGTGCGCATTCGTGTTATCCTTGACTGGACAGTGCAGTTTTCGGGCAGTTCGGTGTTGATAGTGTTGCCTACATATCCGGCACATGGCGATATGCATGATGCTTTTTTTTCCAGCATAAGCACGCTATATCCTGCCTTGGCTGCGGTTTTTGCAACGGTGGAACCGGCAGGCCCGGCGCCTACTACAATAAGGTCATAGTCTGTCATTGTGTATTCTCATGAATGTTTTTATAAATAAAAGTATGAGTTCAGGAGGGGTGATATTATTACTTGTTTTGTGCATGGCACTCTGATTGTGACTGAACAATCCGAAAGATTGGAAATTGGAAATAATGTGAATACAAGATTATATAATATATTAATTGTATTTGGAGTTCGTGACCCTAGACCCACTGTTAGAAAAAAATGACTTTTCGATTCAATTTATATCATCTAAGATCGAAGACTTGATGTTCAAGACAACATTTGATCCAGTAACTGGAGAAGGAGATGTCATAGTCAATATATCACTGATTGATGAAAATGATCTCAATGATGTGATAAAAATATTCAAAATGGCAATTATGAGCGGCTTATCTGTGAGTCCCTATGCTAAATTATTGCATGAAGGCGATGAGATCGGGGACATGGTGATCGAAAAAGGAAAAGTCGGAATTGCAACAGTGTGCAGCATTACTATTGATGGTGTCCTGCTAAAAGCCGGAATTCCACTAAAACCTATACTGGGGGGTATCGCCCAGATCAAAAAAGGTGCTCCGGTTCGTTTTACCGACATTTTGATGTATGCAAGTACGACCATTGATCCACTCGACGTACTCATGTCACAGAAACAGACCTCGATCACTCAATTGCTTGAGACAGGTTCCGGAAATATCCTTGCTAATCTGCGAGAAGCTCCAATGGCTGCAAGAGACGATATAGAACGTACCCTTTCAGACCTGATGGATGCCGGATTTAGCGGAATACTTGAAGTTAGTGAACCTAACACACGCATTCTGGATGTGCCGGTTGAGAGAGATCATCTCGGAATTGCGGTGATTGGAGGCACCAATCCAATGGCAGCTGTACAGGAGTACGGAATACCAATACAAGTCAATGCAATGTCTACAACAATTGGTATTGATAATCTTATTCATATTGGCGAAATAGCAGCCGTTACATGGAAGTAGCAACAACGACCCTTTCCAGATCGTGTTGCAGACTTTTACAACGTTAGATACAACGTTCGTTGCATCAAACTTCTGTGCCGCAAAATCCGGCAGGATCTCGCAAGCACCCGAAATTATCATGTTGATCGCTTCTTTATCACCATCATTTACGATTTTATTTTATGAATATTTTTAATCGTCAAGAATCTGCTCGGCAATGTCCCTGTAAGCATCCATCACAAAATCAATGCCAGAGATCTTTGCGGCATCTTCTGTCAGTGCCATGACATCATTACGCCCGATCGTGGAAAGATTGAACCTTCTGGATCCTGCCATAAGCTGCTGAAGTCCAACTCTTGTCTTTTCAGCATATGAATAAATACCAATTGCACCAAGTGGCATTTTCTCCATGTCAGCACCATAGCGTTCTGCAAGCTCTTCGTAGTGTACAAATATCTCTTCTGGCCTATGGCCAAACTCGGAAACGGTCTTTGGTAAATTATCTTCACTGAGCCATTTTCCAATGTTTTTGCCCACTATACCCGGGATCATTGCTGCACGACCCATGCATACAGCCTTGAAATGTGGTGCACCCATCGCGAGTGCCTTGTAAATGCCATCTTCGCTTGAGAAACCGCCTGCCATTGCAAGGTCAGGTACTCTCATTCCTTTTGCTGAAAGTTTCTCTGCAAACTCATAGACTAATGACTGAAGATAGAATGTTGGAATTCCCCATTCTTCCATCATAGGCCATGGGCTCATACCTGTGCCACCTGGCGCGCCATCGAATGTCAGAAGATCGATCTTTGCCTCTGAACAGTACTTCAATGCCATTGCAGCCTCGACCATAGAATAAGCACCTGTCTTTAAGGTAATTCGGCCAAATCCGAGTCCTCTGAGACGGTCTACTTCTTCAAGAAATGATTCTTTTGTAACAAATCCAAGCCTTGAGTGGCGCTCAAATTCCCTGATAGCACCCAACTTGTATGCTTCCGCAACTGCATGATCTTCCGGATCAGGTGTGACGATGTAACCGCGCTTCTTAAGTTCAACTGCACGATCGATATCCTTTACTTTGATCTCGCCACCGATACATTTTGCACCCTGTCCCCATTTAAGTTCAATGGTGTCCATGTTGTGCTTGCTGGAAATATATTCAGCCACACCAAGTTTTGTATCTTCCACATTCATCTGGACAAGCATTTCACCGTAGCCGTCATGGAACTCATTGTAAACATTGATTCTGCGGTCCATTTCCGGTGATGATGCAATGAGTCCGTCACTGCCAAGTTTAAGTTCCGGGTCAATGCCGCAAACGTTTTCACCACAGACAAGGGTGATTCCTGAAATTGCTGCACCAACTGCGAAATGCTCCCAGTTCTTTCTCGCAATATCAGTAGAACCAAGTGCACCTGTGAATATAGGTACTCGCATCTTTACTTTTTTGTCCCATCCATATTCAGTCTCGGTATCCACATACGGGAACCGTGCGGTTTCAGGGTTCGCATCAACACCATCAGGAAGACCAATAGCGCCCACTGCATATCCCTGGATATTCAGGTGTGAGTAGTCCACAGGATAGTTCTTGTCTGCACCGGCTGTTATCTCGCCGAACGGACCTGGATATAGCACTTCTCGTCCTCTGAATGAAGATTTAAAAACTTCACAGTTGCCACGGCATCCGTCTACACAGCGTGTACACAGGCCGGACATCGGAACAACGCTCTTCGATCTGTTGAACGTTCTTGTTGCATCATTTGAGTTTGGTTGTCTAAGATTCAAGGGCATTCCTCATTTTTTTATGTTTAATAACGTGTACTATTCCACAGTATACGGAAGGTGGTAGGAGTCTAGTCCTATATATAACTTTTGAGAAGAATATGAATATATGCCACCAAATTGAACTTTTAATAGATATGCTTTTATAATAAAATAGCAGCAAGAGCATGCTTTTTCCTACTGTATAATTATCTTTATAGACCGATTGATTTATCTGTGATAAAACAGGTGAGTGGTTGCCTAACAACCTACACGTTCAACAAGGGCTAAAAAATATCAGTTTCAAGTACATATATTTCTATATGTATATATTCCAATCAATATTAAATCTGGAGGCAAAATAAATGGAAGAATTAAACCTGTTTGAATATGCACAAAAGCAATTGGATACTTGTGCAGAAATTTTGGACCTGGATCCCGGAGTACATGCGATACTCAGGGTCCCAATGCGAGAATTGCACATCTCCATTCCCGTAAAGATGGATGATGGTACAACAAAAGTATTCCAGGGCTTTAGGGTCCAGTACAATGATGCAAGAGGTCCGACAAAGGGCGGAATAAGATTCCATCCGGAAGAGAATGTCAATACCGTGCGAGCACTTTCAGCATGGATGACATGGAAATGTTCACTTCTTAACCTTCCTCTCGGCGGAGCAAAGGGAGGGGTTATCTGCAATCCTAAGGAAATGTCTGAAAGAGAATTGGAAACATTATGCCGTGGATATGCTTACCGCGTATCATCAATCGTTGGTCCGGATAAAGATGTTCCTGCACCTGATGTTTACACAACTCCCCAGATGATGGCATGGATGATGGACGAATACTCCAAGACAGTCGGATCACATAAGTTTGGAGTAATCACCGGCAAACCGCTAAGTGTAGGCGGTTCAGCAGGACGTGGAGACGCGACCGCAAGAGGCGGAATGATCACTATCCGTGAAGCAGCAAAGGAACTTGGCATTGACCTTAGAAAAGCAACATTTGCAGTTCAGGGTTTTGGAAATGCAGGATCATTTGCAGCACACCTTGCAGTATCCATGTTCGGTTCCAAGGTAGTTGCAATTACTGACAGCCGAGGCGGAATATACAATGCAGACGGACTTGACACTGAAGCAGTCAGTGAGCACAAGGCAAAGACCGGATCAGTTATTGACTTCCCGGGTTCAACACCAATCTCAAACGAAAATATCCTTGAACTTGATGTTGACGTACTTGTCCCTGCAGCTTTGGAGAATGTTATCACAGAAAAGAACGCTGCAAAGATCAAAGCAAAGATTATTGCTGAACTTGCAAACGGTCCAACCGCACCTGATGCAGATGATATCCTGCACAACAACGGCGTTCACGTGATCCCTGATTTCCTCTGTAATGCAGGTGGAGTGACTGTTTCATATTTCGAGATGGTACAGAATTTCTACATGTACTACTGGGAAGAAGAAGAAGTCCACAAACGTCTTGACAAGAAAATGACACCAGCATATCACTCTGTGTTGGAGACTTCAAAGACGTACAACATCAACATGCGTGTAGCTGCTTATGTGGTTGCAATTGAGCGTGTAGTTGAATCAATGAGTGACCGTGGATGGGTTTAAACCCAAACCATATGCAGTGAAAATTGTCTCAAAAAAGATTTTAAAAAAAGGTGCCGGACGTTGTGCAACATTTCCGGCACTCTTGTTTTTTTGATTGAACTAACACTTATAATTGATATAATAAATATGGTGCCGTTATGAAAATCGCCATACTTGGTGGCACTGGTCACATTGGAAAAGGTTTTGCCTTACGCTTGAGTTATAAGCACGAAGTGACCATAGGCTCCCGTAATATCGAAAAGGCTAAAGCATCTGCTGCTGAATATAATGAGATCCTTGAAAAACATGGCAGCAACGACAGGATCGAAGGTACTGATAATAAGACCGCTGCACAAAATGCAGACATTGTATTTTTGACTATTAGATACGAAAATATCCCGTCGGTTATTGATCTGATCACCCCGGTACTCGATAAACAGATCATTGTCTCAGTTGTTGTCCCAATGGCAAGAGACCGCTGTTACATCCATCCGGATTCATCCCCTTTGAAGATCGATGTATCTAAGGAAGAGTACAATGCAAACTATTTCTGTTATACAACCCCAAAGGCAGGAAGTGCTGCACAGGAGATCGCTATGCTTCTGCCAGAAGGTATAGAATTTGTTTCGGCATTTCATAATGTTCCGGCACACACTCTGGCCGATCTTGACGCGGAACTTGATTATGATATTGGAGTATGTGGAAACAGCACTTACTCTAAAAATATCGTATTCGAACTGGCACGTGACATACCATACCTGCGACCGCTTGATGTGGGACCTCTCGAAACTTCAGCAATGGTAGAAGCACTTACGCCACTGGTTATTAACATCGCTTCCAGAAACAAGTTGAAGGATATTGGCATTAAGTTCGTTTAATCGATCTTACTACCATTTTTTTTAATAATTATACCCCGCAGCTCTGCTGTAGCTGGGTGTGCCGTCGCAACGTTTGACCACACAGGGTATGCAACCAGTCTAAGACGAATTTACAAAAAGCAAAGAATATTGCTGAAAAAATATATAATGATATAATTCGTTCAGTGCCTCTTGCTAATTTTAGACTTAAACTTACTTCAGGTACTCATTGATGGTACTGGCTGCCAACTTTCCTGCACCCATTGCACTGATAACAGTAGCTGCACCGGTAACGACATCCCCGCCTGCACAAACACCATCGATCGATGTCATGCCTGCCTCGTCAACAATGATGGTTCCCCATTTGGATGCTTCCAATCCCTCTGCTCCTTCAAATATCAATGGATTTGGTGATGTCCCAATCGCAATGATGACAATATCCGCATCAACAACGTGCTCGGAACCCTCGATCACCTGTGGTCTCCTGCGACCGGAATCATCAGGTTCGCCAAGTTCCATCCTGACACACTCTGCACCTGTGACCATCAGGTTCTCATCACCCAGTAACTTCACCGGATTTGTAAGCAATCTGAATACGATACCTTCCTCCTTTGCGTGCTCGATCTCCTC
The DNA here is from genome assembly GCA_030609665.1 of Methanosarcinaceae archaeon. Taxonomy (GTDB): domain Archaea; phylum Halobacteriota; class Methanosarcinia; order Methanosarcinales; family Methanosarcinaceae; genus Methanovorans. Next base: position 7,731 of record JAUWBW010000085.1, read on the forward strand.
ACGCCTTGCAGGCAATTCCTCATCACTGCGGCGA
>JAUWBW010000052.1 GCA_030609665.1 Methanosarcinaceae archaeon
GAATGGTCTCAGTACTTACAGTTTGTTTGGTCAGATCGATCCTGAGCAGTTTTCCTTGATATGTCATATAATCAAAATAGAATTGTTCAGGAACAATTTATAGTATTTGATTAAACGCTACTGCCACCGCGCGAAGCGCGCGCGTTCCCGCAAAAATATGAATACATATTATTATGATGCTCATTTGTTTGTACAAGGACGCAATAAAGAACTGAATGTGTGCGTTTGTTGATAAGTAATGAGGGAACGCGCCGCCTGCAGCGGTTGCTGCATTACTTTTAGTTTCAAATAAACAGATTGAGGTAAACAAATACCTTAACTGTGTCTACGCTTCCCCATTATCACAACAAGTTCCTCAAAGGAACATTTCTCCCTGCCAACGATCTCAACATCAAAACCCATTGCACCCATCCTCGAACTCACATCCTCGACACCGGTAAGAGAGGATACCAGCAGCAAGATCATCCCAGATGGTGTGAGATACCCGCAAACATGATCCAAAAAGCGCTCCACCGCCATCCGTCCATCCCTGCCACCGTCAAAAGAGTAATTCAACCATCCCGGGACCTTTTCATCATCGGATGTCGGCAGGTATGGTGGATTGAAAATGATCATATCAAAACAAGACTCAACCTTCAGCCCATCGAACATATCGGTCCGTATCACCTCAATGCCGTTTGACTTTGCACACTTTGCAGCATGCGGATTGATATCTGTGGCTGTGAGTTCCACATTGGCATTTGCAAGAAGGACAGAAGACACAAAACCGGTGCCTGTGCCAATCTCTAGAACACGCATGCCTTCCTTTGCATAACTGATTGCGGCATCAGCCAGCAAATACGAATCCTCTGCCGGGTCATAGACCTCATCTGCCAGTTTGACACATGCACCTTTGTATTTGATCTCAACCATTGTCCCTACGTCGCTTCTTTGTCTAAAACTGCGAGTGCAAGTATGCTGTTCGCAATATCTGCAAGTTCCCGTGGTTCAAGGTTCTCAGCACGTTTTCCCATGAATTCATCAGGCAATTGCCCCACAATTTGTTTGATGTTGTCAACACCCAACATATAATTGGTATTTACAATCGCATTTTTCATTTTCTTGCGCCGTTGACTGAACACTGCAGTAACAAAACGTAAAAAGAAAGCCTCATCATCCACCTTGAAAGGAGACGATCGTGGAACAAGTTCCACTACCGCCGACTTGACTTCAGGCTGCGGTGAAAAAGCAGAGGGCGGAACTTTAATTATAATCGATGCGTCCGCAAAATAATTGGTATTGACACTCAAACGGCTGTAATCCTTCGAATTGCATGGTGAAACCATCCGTTTTGCAAACTCATACTGGTACATCAATATACCGAGTTTGAACTTCTGCTTGAAAAGTTTGAACGTAATCTCGGATGATATCGAATAAGGCAGGTTCGCAACAACCTTGTCAAACTCAGGAAGATCGACATCAAGCACATCGCCATGGATAATCTCAAGATTGTCAACATCATGAAACCTATCCTCAAGAACCGCGACAAGACGTGGGTCAAATTCTATGGCAATAACCTTTTTGGCGCGTGGTAACAGCCTCTCTGTGAGATTACCGATGCCAGCCCCGATCTCGAGCACAGTATCCTCTTGAGTCAGGTGTGCAGCTTCAACAATTCTGTCAAGGATTGTTTTATTGATCAAAAAATGCTGGTCATGGTATCCGCCACGGATACCATATTTTCTTAAAATTGTTTGGACCAAGAAACTAACACCTGTTTAATCGTTTCTTGAGCGGTGCATCGTTGTTGTAAAGAGCCTGTATTTAATACGATCATCCTTAAGCTCTTCTTCGATGCGATGCGCTACAATCTTTTGTGGAGAATGTACCCCTCCCACTCTCTCATGAAGATCCGCAAAATTCTTGAACTCACCTTTCTTACGTTCATCAATGATAGCCCACATGAGCTTTTTACCGATACCGGGTAACAATTCTAACATATGAAGCCGTGTTGTGATAGGATGAGCATCATTAAAGAATTTCACAAACCGCTCTTCCTGTCCCTCTACACACTTTTCAATAATAAATGGCAGTTCAAGTTGTGCGCCATGACTAAGATCACCAAAATGTATCCTTGTCTTAACATGATCAATAACATCCCTGTCACCTTCACCAATATACACGCGTGATTGGATCTCAGGAACCATGCCGTCTTTTGGTACCAATTCCATGAGTACGAAAAACTTATCGCCAACTGCCTGAACAAGCGGTTTCTTTTGATATGAAGGTCTCCTGTCATCAGTGCTGCCATATGGCAAATAATCCAAAACCCACCCATATTCTTCTTTTTCCGGCTGCTTTCCCATACTTGTCATAAGTACCCTCCGATAATGTCCATCTCAATGTAATTATGGACACTTGTATACCATAATTTAATGTGATCGAGAAAATTCTTCCTCCGGTCGAATTGACTCGAACTATATATTTATAAAATATATACTACGAGAAAATTCTTCCTCCAGTCGATTTAACTCGAACTATATAATTCCATAAATTATATACTCTAAAAAATGAAGATATGTAATATATATTTATTCAATTGCATCGCTGACTAAATTTAATATCTCATCAAGTTCTTCTTCAGATAATGTGTATCGCTCCTTTGCATACACAGTCCTAAGTTCGTCCCTTGACTGAGGCATAATATCAGCAATCCTGATAGCGATCTCAGTTTTCATCTTTTCCAGTTCATTTAACTTGTTAACAAGTTCTCGTGATTTTTTACCACTTGACTTTGCAAACAGATCGGCATGACTGATAGCCTTTCGAAGTTCATACCCCAACTCTTCTTCAAGGCCTGAGCGCTCTTCCATGATCTCATTTAACGTCTCTTTAACTTCTGACAATGTCAGCAACTCTTCACTCAGAATCTCTTTAACTATCATAGAAATACACTCTTTTAAACTTAAACTTGAATATTGTTAATAGACCAAATAATAAATAGTACCTAACGATAGAATCTTGGAGATACATTCACCAATAGTCTATCAAATAGATATATCTATCGATATTTTTAAAAGAGGACCATTTCGAAACCCTCAATTATAAAATATCCTTTCTATCTCCGTTACCAGTTTAGCCAGCAAAAACACTTAGCTGCTCAGTTGTATTTTTGTGGTTTAAGATGTTGTGGTAATGCAATTATTTCCTTTGTCGCATTTCCATCACTTACGTGCAAAATATATGCGCGTCCACGCTGTTTGATGACCTTTCCAGTCTTACCCTGGAATTTTGGGTTTGGCATACCTTTCTGTACACTTGGATCAATATCTACGTGCACCATCTGTCCTTCAGCGAATTCCTGAATTGCTTTGCTAACAGGAGATATTCCCCTTTCGCGTGATGTTTTCTTCAATTTATATCGTGTGCAAGCTCTTTCACCGTGTGATGTTGGCATAATTTTTCCTCCATGTTGTAAATAGTTAAGTTAACTTGATTCTAATTATTGTATTATAATTTTAATAAATGCAATTGAATTTTGTTATTATCTTTGAATTTGCCTGATACTTAAATATCGACCTTTATGACATCAAGTTCAGTCACTCCTGCTTGAGTGCCAATCAATTCCGTAAGACTTGGTACTGTCCTCTTATCATCACCGGACACCAGTTCCTTAACATAAAGCCCGCCTTCACAATGTACCGTGATCATAGCGAACTCATCTGTCAACTCCACAAGTTCCATATTGTGAACACGCCTTTTTCGAACCAGATCAGCCCGTCTGTGTACAACACGCTGAGGAGTTCGCTGGTTTATCTGTGCTCCGTTAAGAGTATCAATTGCAGACCTGAGTTTTTCTTCTGAAATCGACTCTTTGAATGTAACTTTAAGGTTATAAACCTTATCCGCCTTTGAGGTCTTCAATGTCTCAACAACATCACGCTGAACAATATTCAGACCCTCAACTTCAACTTTTCCTGCCGCACCGTCATTTATGGCTTTTGTGAGTTTATCAAGATCAATAGTACGAACCACAGGTCGCACCGCCTCAATGACAAACGGTCGTCCGCTACCAAGCATCAGGGCATCGATGTCCTCACGACCTGCACCATGGAATTTTGTATCAGCGCTTTGTGCTGCCTTTATGAGAGGCTCACTGACCAGTTCGTCCACAGACTCAGGATACTGCTTACCTGTGCCATTGCACTCCTCACAGCCCCTGCCCTTACATTTGCGGCATGGCCACCTTGTCTGAGGGATTCCACGGACAAGTTTGCGGTACCTTCCCTGAATATAGACCGACCTGACCTGAAGTGAAACTTCTTCTTTTGCAAGGTTAAGTGTTACCAAAATATCAGGCTGCTTGAATTCCACTTCCTTTCCAACCTTTGCAGCGATCAGTTTACCGACCTCACGGTTCAGTTCCGATTTGAACTGTTCGGCATGGGTCGCGCCTGATTCAGTCCACAGGATCTCTTCATTTTCACTCAAAAGACCGCTCATCTTGGTTCCCACAAGGAACGTGGAATATTCAAAACCCTCAAGCGCAGCAGCTGCCCGCTCAGCCCACACATCAAGATTATCAAAAAGACCAAGACAGACCCAGCATTCCTCATCTTCCCCAACGTCTCCACCTTTACCGGGAGATATTCTTGCATAACGGCTGCTTGGGGAGAGTTCTGTTAAGATCGTGTCATCCGCATCGTCCTTTGATACGCGGTCGCCTTCCATGGCAAGAGCCAGTTTTATAGCACGCCCGCGCTCATCGTTGGTAAGACCTGTGGACAATTTTGCAAATTGCCGTCCCATACAGTGATCGCATATGGGTCCTTCATGGATTACTTTCTTTGCAGTTTCAAGTATGTTCATTTGACCACTTTTATGATTTATAAATAACTAAAGATCACTCACCGGTAATTGTCCGGTCCAATTCATTATTGATAAGCGTAACACAATGCTCTGAGTGAAGGGATAGTGGTCCGACATTGACCACCGTTGCACCGGCATCCATGATAAGTTTCTCTTCTTCCTCGGTAACTCCATTATGGTCGCCCATAATGAACACAGCGTCGTCCAGAGAACTGACAACATTCCTGATATCTTCTCCATCCTCACGAAGATACACGATCTTGCGACCCTTCTCCACAAACTCATCAAGAAGCGTACCAAGCCCACCATGACGCACCCATACACCCGGTGTTGACTTAACTTCCATATCCCCAACTTCCTTCTCAAGCGCCTTTTTGATAAGTGATCCACTACTTCTCTCATCCGGACTTAGGTATCGTAAATTCTCACCATCAAAACGTACGATCTTCTGTGGATTGGGTTCGCCAAGCAATAACAAATGTACTTGCACATCCCGTCTCATATCATGTGACAAAAAAAGCGCAGCACTTGTGCATCTGCACAGTATGTCCATGCGTCCTGCCGCACCCGGCATATCATTCAATGAAAAATTGCCTGATGTCAGCGCCTTGTGACCAATTATTAAAAAATCACGCATGGGAGTCCTCACTATTCAGATATGTCGGTTCAAAATTACAAATGTGTCACATGTTGCAAATTACTACAATACGTGACTACAGTATATGAACACCAAAAAAACAATGTGCAAAGAGTGATGTAAGATCACTCTTCTGCTGCAGCTTCCTCTTCCGGTGCTTCCTCAGCCTCGCCGCCAAGAAGTGCATCTATGGTTTTTTCACCATACTCAATAACTTTAGTGTTGATCTGGGATGTGTCAGGAGAAATTTCCCTTCCGCGCATGGTCTTTCGACGGCGGGTACCGGAGACCTTTGGTTTTGAACCAATACCTGTTGTTACAAGGACTTGCTGTCTCTTTGGACCGGGGAGGTCTCCTCTCATAACAGTACCGCCTTTGTCGCTTCCGCCGGTTATCTTCAAAGTGTATCCTGCTAATCCTACTGTTGCACCATCTACAGTCTGCCCAATAGACTTGCCGATGTACTGGTTAGCCTCAGAACCGGTTACATCAAACTGGTATGTTTTGGTCTTTGGATCTGAGACCACAATCTTAAAATCTGCCATTTACTTTTTCCTCCAATTATCGCTCAATGTTTCTTTGTTGTGTGTTATATGTCGTAATTAATGATTGTAAGTTTAAGTTTAAGATTAAATTTAGATATAATTTGAAATCGAAATTTAAGTTTAGACTTAAGTTAAATTCAAGTGCAATTGTAATTGCAATTGTAGTATATTAGTGTACTGTATGTTTGCGAGTATATCCTTAACAGGAATATACGTTATAATCATTTCGCCCAGAATGGATTATCCCTGCGCTTAATTGTCAGGAATGCCTCCAGCGCCTCGATCTCATCGCTTTTCAGTGAATCATATAATTCGTGCTCAAGGATCTTTGCATGCCTCTCCGGAACATTCACATGCAAAAGGTCACCTTCTTTGATCTGCCTGCCAACTGTCGGACCATCGAGAGACATAGCAACTTCCATATCAGTGCGAGCAACACCTATGTTCTCACCACTCGACTGCAGCCCCTTTATTTTGCCTACGACTGTACCATCTTCTGTTGTGACATCAACATTTGTCTTGACAATTCCGCTTGTAATTTTCACGCCAACCACAGCAGGTTTGCTTTGTCGGAACGTGCAATCAGGCATTATCCTGAACTGCCCTGCCTTAATTATCATCTCAGATATGCTTTTTTCAGATTCTTCCTTCTTTTCCTTTACCCAATCCTTATAATCATCGATCAGCGTGTAGATCACATCACTCATGAAAAGTTTGATGCCGGAAGTCTGCATTTTTTCTTTTGCATCAGGAAGAATGCCCACATTAAATCCAATTATCACTGAATTTAACGGGTCTTCAATTGCCGATACTTCCACAATATCACGATGCGATATATCTCCAATATCTGCTTTGCGAATTGTGATATCTTCTTTTTGGAGTTCGTTGACAAGTGCTTCAAGTGAGCCGATAGTATCTGCTTTGATCATAATGCCGTTGGCATCGGTATGGATTCGAACCTCTTCGATCTCCTCACGTACCTCCTGTACAACATCTTCAGCCGTATCAGGAGTTACAACCCTTACAGGCGCGCCTGCAAGTGCATTGTCGAGATTTGGCGCAGATATCTTTACACCGATGGCAGCAGCGACCTTACTCACCTGCTTGAACTTCTCTTCAGCATGGATCTCAGAAAGAGGTTGAGGTTTCAATAAAGCCCGGATCTTTGTCTGGATCGGTTCGCCAAGACTTCCGACAACGATCTTGTTGCCTTTTTTCATTGTACCATCATAAAGGATGATATCCATTGTCATCCCAAGCCCGCGTTCTTCCTTGACCTCAAGAACCGTGCCGACACCCGGTCCATCAGCATCATAATGCAGGTTCGATTCCAAAAACTTCTGTGCAAGTCCCAAAAGTACCATCAGGATATCAGGTGTACCCTCACCGGTCACAGCACTGATCGGGATAACACCAACCGTTTTCTGGAAATCTGTCACTCTGTCATACCGATCTGAATTGAAACCTACGTTGTAGAGTTCACCAACGATCTCGTATAACTTATTGTCAAGTGAATTTCTTACGTGTTCACTTTGCTTGCTGTATGTAGCCAAAAACGGCATGTTCTTTTGTGGATTCCAGCCGTGTATCCTGTCGATCTTATTTGCAACAACAACAAACGGTGTCTTGAACCTCTTTAAGATCTCAAGACTCTCGATCGTCTGTGGTTTGAACCCTTCGTTGATGTCAACGATAACAACAGCCAAGTCAGCAAGTGCTCCCCCGCGGCTTCGCAGTGAAGTAAAAGCATGATGTCCAGGCGTATCAATAAACAAAAGACCGGGGACGATAAACTTATTCATCAATCCGGGATCGCCACATTTGTTGGCGATAACGTCTATTGGAACCTCTGTCGCACCAATGTGCTGGGTAATTGCACCGGCTTCACCGTCAGCAACTGCACTACCTCGTATATTGTCAAGTAATGTAGTCTTTCCGTGATCTACATGACCCATGACACAAACAATTGGTGTGCGTAGATTGTTACTTTCAGACATTGGTACAAGCTCCCTTTAATGAATAACCATTATACAATAGTGTTTAAAATACATTATATAAGTAGCGACTAAAGTGTACTAAATACACGAGAAAATTCTCCCTCCGGTCGAATTAACTCAAACTATATATTTATAAAATATATACTATGAAAAACTAAAGTATCGGATTTGAGGTGGCTGCTATGTTCAACCCAAAAGTAACTTTTGAACGAACACAGCAAAATAAAACGTTTGTAATTTCTATACCACTTTTATAATTATTTATTCATAAAGCCACGTTTCATCGATCCTTGAATATCCGCAAACTTCGGATCCATTGAAATGTATTCCAATTTCCCTTTCTGCGGATTCCACTGAATCGGACGCATGAACCACATTCCTGCCAGTCTCGATCGCGAAATCGCCACGGATCGTTCCCGGAAGTGCCTCGACCGGATTTGTAGCACCGTTTATGGTTCGCATAATTGGTACTGCATCCTTACCTTCAACAACCATCGAAACCGATGGCCCGGATACGACATATTCGATCAGTGAAGCAAAGAACGGTCTTTCAACGTGTTCCTTGTAGTGCTCTTTTGCAGCATCTTCACTCATCACATTCATTCTCAGAGCGGAGATCTTAAGTCCCCGCTTCTCGATCCTGGATATGACCTCACCAACAAGTCCGCGCTGGACTCCGTCCGGTTTGACCATAACATAAGTTCGTTCCATCAAAAACACCTTAATTATGCTTTCTTAAGGGCTATTCGACCGTCTTCGGTCCAAACGGTACGTCTTGGGAGTCTGCCAAGCTTGAAATTGTTCTTGCATTTTGAAGAGCAAAAGTAATATTGAGAGCCATCTCTCTTCGCATACAACATACCAGTTCCTGCTTCAATCATATCTCCACAGAAAGAGCATTTTCTCTGTTCCATCACAATCACCGTGTAGTCAGTTTCTTAGCTTCTCTTGATGTTTCCATTAACATGAAAATATCACCAAGTCGAACAGGACCAACACAATTACGTGTGATTATACGTCCCTTGTCGCGACCTTCCAATACGCGGCACTGGATCTGGCTTGCTTCACCATGCATACCAGTATTCCCGATCACTTCAATGACCTCTGCCGCAAAACCATCATCGTCTGCCATAAGATATTCTCCTGGTTATCTTAATTATTTAAGTGCGCTGACTTTTTGTGCAACATCTTCGATAAGCTCGCTTCCCTTGCCAGCATCTGTAATGGAAATAGCTGCACATGCAACACCGATACCGCATGCAGCACCAAGTTCTTTTTGCTGTTTGACAAATATGTATGGTGCGTTCTTCTCTTCACAAAGAGCAGGAAGGTGCATAACAACTTCTGAAGGCTCAACATCCTCTGCGATGACTGTGAGTTTGGCAATGCCTCGCTCAATAGCCTTTGTTGCTTCGTTTGTACCTTTCTTGATCTTTCCTGTATCTCTTGCTAACTCTACTGCTTCAAGTGCTTTGTTTGCTAATTCATCTGGAACTTCAAATTTTGCTGCCATATTATTTTCTCCTTCGAAACCTGTTGACAATACGTCATAGGTTTTTCATTATTCATTGTTCATGTTCGTTTTTTGGCATACGGCGCCTGCAAGTAAACCAATTTGGTATAACTCCCATACGCCTAAAATAGATCGCCACGATGTGATGACCTACATGTGCTTACAAGCACATCTGGCTAATTACTAAATCAGTAAATTGATCGTTATAGCTTCAAACATCAATATATTTGATCTGGTCCGCTGCATCAAGCAAATTACTTGAGACAACTACCATAATCGAGCACCAACAACAACATACTTACGTATAAAGCTTCTGCTTGCAAATCGGTTTGTTGGTCCATGAAAATAGAAAAGTGTAAAGAGATAACAAAAAAATAGAAGTGAGATGAATATCTCACTCAACAGGTTCACCTGCGATTATATAGAAATTACCCATAACAACCACTTTTGTGATATTTCCATCAGTTGTTATATCATATGCTACACCACGCTCTGTACTATTCGCTTCAAATTGAGTCAACTTTTCAAATGTACTGTTCACGATATCAAGATAAATGACAGTCCTTGAATAATCCCCGGTTTCAAGTTGCTTTAGATCAATGTAATACTGGCTTGCAAAAGACGTATCTGCAGTCACACGCTGAAACTCTGAATCCATATCCGCATAGCTCAATATGTGATCAAATTCATCAGAT
>JAUWBW010000127.1 GCA_030609665.1 Methanosarcinaceae archaeon
CATTCCCTGTGCGGTTTCGGGACGCATGTAACCAGGTCGCCCTCCGCCCGGTCCGATAGCAGTCTGGAACATCAGGTTGAACTCGTATGCATCACCAAGATCTCCGCCACATTCGGGGCATTTGATGTCGTTGTCCTTGATTAGTTTGTCCAGTTCGGTGTTGCTTAGCGCGTCTGCAACCTCTACTATATTATCTACGAGATGGTCTGCCCTGAATGCTTCGCCACATTTTTTACATTCGCAGAGCGGGTCGGAAAAACCGCCTACATGACCGGATGCCACAAATACATCTTCGATACCGATAGTCGGGGTTTCGATCTCCATGAAGCCTTCATGGATGACGTACAACTCGCGCCATATCTGTTCGATCCGTCTTTTAAGGGTGCTGCCAAGTGGGCCGTAATCATAAAACCCTGCGGCACCGCCGTATAGTTCAAAGGAGTTCCATAAAAAACCGCGCCGTTTTGCAAGTTCGATAACTTTCTCATATTTATCCATGATGAAGCCTCATAAGTTGAATAATTGAACGTATTAGAGTGATACATCATCGATATTTCCATTACATTTAATTGTGTCGAGATATCCACATGATTTTGACATTATATATTCTAAGTGGTGTGGCCATAATCTCTCAGATATGTGGACATAATGTATATTATGATGAACATACATATGAGTATAAGGAGCAAGGTAATAAGCGTTTTATAAAAAAATCATATCGTACCACCTATAGATTTTTTTAAGTCATTCCAACAAAAAACCTTGCTTCTTTTTCCATTCCCTATTTTTGTGTCTGCAACATTTATAGATAATCCATGTTGACATCCATATGTGGGAAATCATATACTCGAAATATAATGTCTTGAATGTCAGAGATTATCTCTTCTCTATTATTCCCAAGGTTTGGAGAGTCCTGTAAAGAGCTCTTTCATTGAATTGTTTGAGATTGAATAATTTCAGGACTTCTTCTCGATTTATCCAATCATGAGCTCTATCGATGCTAAAATTGTCTGTAAGCTTGTAGCTCATGAGAGTCTTCAATAAGGAATTTAAGTTATGTGAAAAAAGAAAAGAAAATACTCGCTACGCTCGGATTGACTTGAACTATATAATTCTATAAATTATATACTATGAAAAAAGTAATGCCGTTGGCATTACTTTAAGAGATCGTAATTCTCGTTCACGATCTTAAGTGCACAGAAGTTACCGCACATTGTGCATGCATCTTCGTCTTCAGGTGCACGGCTGTCCCTAATGGATCTTGCATATTCCGGGTCAAGGGCATGCTTGTACATCTCCTCCCAGTTAAGACTGCCACGTGCACGAGCCATAGCAAGATCCTCGTCGCGTTTGCCAAGTCTGACCATGTCGCCGATGTGTGCAGCGATCTTGGATGTCTTGACACCTTCGATGACATCTGCTTTGTTTGGCAATGCCAGATGCTCGGCGGGTGTCACGTAACACAGGAAGTCACAGCCTGCTGCTGCTGCTACGGATGCACCGATCGCGGTTACGATGTGGTCGCGTCCGGGGGATATATCAGTTACCAGTGGTCCGAGCATGTAGAATGGTTTGTGGTTACTCATAGCTTTCATGAGTTTGACGTTCATTTCTACCTCGTCCAGTGGAACATGGCCGGGACCTTCCACAATGACCTGAAGGTCATATTTGTCGTGTGCGAGCTGTGCACATTCGGAGTTGATGATCAGTTCCTGGATCTGTGCCCTGTCGGTGGCGTCGTGGATGGCTCCTGCGCGCATTCCATTACCTGTGGACAGCACCACATCGTGCTCCTTGAGGATTTCACAGAGGTAATCAAATTCGCTGTACAATGGATTTTCCATCTCGTTGTGCAACATCCATGCAGTCATAAATGCGCCACCACGTGAGCAAAGTCCGCCGTAGCGACCGTGTTTTTTAAGTCTGTCAAGAACAATATTGTTGATTCCCGTGTGGATTGCCATGAAGTTGGTACCAAGTTTTGCTTGATCTGCGGTTGCTTTGAAAAGATCGTCCGCAGTCATATCGACAATGGAACCGTGTTTGTTGGCAGCTTCAATAAATGCCTGATACAGTGGGACTGATCCAACAGATAGTGATACCGAGTCAATGACTCTCTTTCGAATCTCTAAGAAGTCCCCTCCCGTACCCAGCTCCATCAGGGTGTCCGCACCTGCGGCCTCGGCTGCCTGTGCTTTCTCAATCTCCATATCAACACTGGAGATGTCGGATGATGAACCAATGGATGCGTTTACCTTTGTGGTAAGTCCTTCTCCCAGGCCACATAGTTGAACATCCCGATATGGGGATGTTGGAATAACTACCCTGCCTGCTGCGATGCCTCGTCTGATGAACTCTGGTTCAAGTCCTTCAAAAGCAGCAACAGTTTTCATCTCTTCTGTAATCTTGCCATTCTTTGCGTCAGTTACTAAACTCATATCTACACCTCTATGATTCTCGATTAGCAAAAGGTGGGATTTTATATAAGACTTCTTAAAAAACTGACTTGTGCTTAAATCAAGTAAACTTGATTTAAGTTGTCATGCAATGTATTGGACAACAAATTCAACTGATCGGTTCAAAACCTGTGTTCACATTACCAATTTAGGCTGCAACAATTCCAAAAGACTTATTTAAATTTAAAATCCATTATATTTAGGTATAATCTTTGATGGTGGTTTTTGGATGAATGCAGGTTTAATCGATAAGATCAAAGTAATAGATGGAGTTGTGGGTGCAGCGATCGTATCTGCGGATGGGGTCATTGCAGAATCATCCAATATATCCGAATCCGATGCTTCACTTATTGTTTTTGCCGGCAGCACGGCAGAAGAGGTTACCGGCATGTTCGTATTGGGGTCGCCTCGTATGACTATGATACAAGGATCGGATTACAGATTGGTAATTGTAAAGAAAAGCGATGGATATATTGGAGTGTCCGTGGAGCCGGATGCCAATATACAGTCTGTTAAATCAGGAATAGCTTCTTTGGTGTGAGGTGTTTGTATGGGAATATTCGAAGAAATAAGGTCGAGCACAGATGGGATCATAGGGTCATTCATCACAACGGGATCTGGTGAAGTTGCGGCATCGGATGTGCCTGCTTTGTTCAAGGATGAACTTGAGAATGCTTCAGAGAGTCTTTTCTACCTTGCAGACATCGTGCAAGAATCCAAAGATTTTGAGTCCCTATTGATCGAGGCACAGGATGGCTACATCTGTTTAACAAAAGGCAGTAAGGGCAAGTATCTTGGTGTTATTGCATCAAGCAATGCAAACTTGCAAGTTCTAAATATCGTTACCAAAAAAGCCGCAGCAAATCTTGAAGTACCGCCTGAAGTAACGTCAACCGAACCGACAACGTCCAGACCTACAACGTCAGAACCGTTGGCTCAGGCGGTGCAAGAAGTTGTGCCCGAAGTAGCACGCGGTATCAGTGAAAGTGACAGAGACGCCATATTTTCTGAAGTAATCGGTAGGATCCAGCTACTTTACGGTCCTAAAGTTGCAGGAACGCATTTAGACGATGCACTGGCTTCTGTTGATGCTACAAGAGATACAACTGACCCTGACCGGATCGCACAGGCATTGAATATACTTGCGGACGGTGTGTTGAAAAAGATGATGGGTGGCAAAGCAAAGCCGTTCGTTGAAAAGATCATAAGCAGTCATTTACAATGACCACTGAACACGCTTCATAATATAAACGTATAATAAAATCGGAGGAAAAATATGGTATCGATCGCAAAACATGCAAAAGAGATGTTTTTTGGAGGAACAATTGTCACAATACTGTTTGTGTTAGTGGTTGGGTTCATGTATCCTGCTACTGATGGTGATATTGCCAATGGTGACACTGTACCGTTCCGTGATGGATCAGGAAAGTTCATTATGGGACAGTGGACGCATTGGTTCGCAAATATATTTTTCACTTGCGCGGTTTTGATCCTTGGTAAAGCATTGTATTCAACCTTCCTTAAAATGGATATGACTGAATGGAATTGGTTTGCACTGGGGTCATTTTTGCTGTTCATGTATGGGTTATCTTCGGTAGCAAGCGGTTTGTTTAATTACAACTTATTCACTATTGTCGGGGACCTATTGCTTCCAATTGGACTTTTACTAATATCTTATTCCGTCTATAAGATATACGAACCATTCGAGGAGGAGTGAATAATGGATTTCATACTCATAAAAGAAACATACATCGATTCAATATATCCGATTATTGCATTTATTGGACTTGCGGCATCAGGCTGGGCTGCTTATAATGGTTACAAACTATACAATGTAACCAAAGGCGCATCAGACTTTTGGATGTTCCTTTCAGCATTCATGGGGAGCATAACTGTGTATTCAGGGTTGCTGTTTGCAAGAACAACATTCCTGATGGAATTCCAGACACCAATAAGAGCATTGCAGGACCTGACGATCATTGCTGCAGCAGTATATGCGGCACTGGCTGCAATTTACATAAAAAGGATGTTTGACGCATTTTCTGAATAAAATAAGGCCGTTTAAGGGTCTTCTTTTCTTTTTTTGTATTTGTTTAGCTGGTTTCGATGAAACATCGATGTGTATGTGGGGCAGTGGTGGAGAACAGCGCCGCGCTACGTGCGTATGGTAACACCGTATTTATCCTGAACTCGTTAAACCGCCTGCGCCACAACACAACGGTGCACTGGCCAAACAAATACTGTGGTTTTATTTATCATGCAATATTGAAAAGTGAATGACATTAGTTTATATTGTTTGATTTTTAACTATAAACCAAAAAACCTGCGAGGAAAGACTTTGCCCAAAATGCCAATTGAAGACTGGATAATCAAACTCCGCCGCGAGTTCCATAGCGAGCCTGAGATCAGTTTTAAAGAATACAAAACCCAGAAAATGATTATCAAAGTACTGCAAGACATAGGAATTGAACCGCAAAAGATCGCAGACACTGGAGTTGTCGCAACAATACAAGGGCAGTCAGGTGGACCATGTATCGCACTTCGTGCAGACATCGATGCCCTCGAGGTACTTGAAGTGCCCACCGCGCGAAATCAGGATTACATATCCCGTAACACCGGTTTCATGCACGCCTGTGGCCATGACGGCCATATTGCCATGGTCTTGGGTGCAGCGCGCCTTTTGCATGAGAAACGACACACCTTTGCAGGAAGTGTCAGATTAATATTCCAGCCCGCAGAAGAGCAGCCACCCGGAGGCGCAGCAAGAGTTATTGAAGAAGGCGGGCTTGACAGCGTGGATGCAATTGTGGGAATGCACATCTTTGGCGCGGTAGATGTTGGGAAGATCGCATTTCGGGAAGGCAGTTTTATGGCAAGTTCGAACATGTTCACCATCAAGATCATCGGAAAAGGCGGACACCATTCCAATCCTGAGGACTGTATCGATCCAATACTCATTGCAGCAGATTTTATCAGCGCAATTAACAAAAATATCAAGTGCCGGATAAACTCCTCAAAATACGTGCTTGGCATCGGCAAGATCGAAGGCGGCGCGCAATTTAACAGAACGCCTGACGAAGTGAACATCATTGGAAGTTACCGCACATTCGATGACAACGACACCAAAACCATAGATGACATGATAACGCAGACACTTGATAATTTGATGAGATCATACACAACCGA
>JAUWBW010000230.1 GCA_030609665.1 Methanosarcinaceae archaeon
TTCTTCTTCACTTCCAAGAATAAAAACCCTTCCAGCTCTTTCGTAGAAACTTGCAATTCGAGAGGCAAGATATGCAGGATAACCTTCTTCACCAGGCATCTCCTCAAGTCTGGATGAGATCTCCCTCATTGATTCTGCCCATCTGGAAGTTGAGTCTGCCATCAAGGATACATCATATCCCATATCACGATAATATTCTGCAATCGTGATTCCTGTGTAAACAGACGCTTCACGTGCAGCCACCGGCATATTGGATGTGTTTGCGATCAAAACAGTTCGCTCCATTAATGGACGTCCTGTCTTTGGATCCTCAAGTTCCGGGAACTCGTTAAGCACATCAGCCATCTCGTTACCACGTTCTCCGCATCCGATGTAAACCACAATATCAGTGTCACTCCACTTTGCAAGCTGCTGCTGTGTAACAGTCTTTCCTGAACCAAACGGTCCCGGGATTGCAGCTGTACCACCCTTTGCCACAGGGAACAATCCATCAAGAATTCTCTGTCCTGTGATCAATGGTTTGCTTGGCATGAGTTTTTTAGCCACAGGTCTTGGTGATCGTACCGGCCATTTCTGCATCATTTGCAACTCTGTACCGTCTTCAAGTACACAAATTGTTTTATCGACTGTGAATTCTCCGCTC
Organism: Methanosarcinaceae archaeon; assembly: GCA_030609665.1. Classification (GTDB taxonomy): domain Archaea; phylum Halobacteriota; class Methanosarcinia; order Methanosarcinales; family Methanosarcinaceae; genus Methanovorans. The sequence goes on from JAUWBW010000230.1 coordinate 644, forward strand.
TTGATATCAGCCACAGTTCCGGATACATTCGGAGGCACCATTATCTTATGCTCGATCTTCATAGTTTCCTGTACAACACCGATCACGTCACCGCCTTTCACTGAATCGCCGCTACTCACTGTGGGTTTGAACTCCCACTTCCTGTCACGGTCAAGTCCGTCTGCAGTAACACCCCTCTCTATGAAATCTCCCATCTTTTCCTGGAGTACCTTGAGAGGTCTCTGGATACCATCATATATACTTTCTAAAAGTCCAGGACCAAGTTCTACGGACAGAGACATCCCTGTATTTTCCACAGGCTCGCCCGGCTTGATTCCTGATGTATCTTCATATACCTGGACCGTGGCTTTGTCGCCTTTGATCCTAATAACTTCGCCCATCAGCCCTTCATGACCGACCTTAACCACATCATACATCCTTGGTTTAATGCCGGTGATTGTGACAACAGGCCCTGCTACACGATAAATTTCACCTTTTACTTCCACAGATCAACACCTACTGATTGTTTTATTTTGTCCCTTAAATTCGAACTTTCGCCCGTGCCGCCAAGAGTCACAATTGTTGGCTCAACAGACTCGTTGAGCGCGTCTCTCAATATTTCCGGCAGTTTGTTAATATCATCATCATGCATCACAAGAATTCCGATCTCGGAATTATTGAATACCTCATTAACAGTAGATTCCAACTCATCATCGCTGACCTCAAGTATCTTTTTGATACCCGCCAGCCTGAATCCCGTGACAAACTCACTGTCCCCGATTACTGCTATTTCCATCAGATCACCAACTGGTTCTTGATAATCTCATCACTGAGATTTGCTACTTTACCTCGTGTGATTATCCGCAAATTATTTACCTCATTCCTTTTACTGATAATGTAATCCATTATTGGTACAATTGAAAGCGGGTAAACATGTGAGAAACTCGATGCGGATTTCAGGCTATGTTTTACCAACTGCGTTTCCACATTGATCAATGAATCCGTGCCAGAAGTTACAGCATCTGAGATCGAATCCCAATACGAATATTTATCAAGTGCCTGAATAAAATCATTATAGGAAAGCGGCAATAATTTCTTAATGTTCTTAATACTCAATTCAAGACCGCCATCAATGATAAGATCAAGTATTTCATCACTATCGACTTCTGCTTTTTTCATCCTGAACAATGTCTTCAAGTTCTTGATATCAATCTCAGTTTTTATGAACGTCGCAAACAATTTACGATCTTTTGATTTTGATTTCCCGATCACATTGAAAAGACCATTATAATATATTTTATCCAATTGGTTTTCGATTTCAGATAAATTTGTTTCATCATAATCCTTCAATATAGGGCTATATTCAGTATCTTCAAGAGCCGCAACAACCTCGACATATGATGACTTGCCTGCAAGTTCTGACAAGAACGTGTAACTTAACTGACCTGCTGAAACCAATGCCTCCTTTATCTCATCTGCGGATGCATTGTAATATTTGCCTCGAAGAAGTGTTTTGATGTTCCAGACATCATAATTCCTCAAGTATTCCGTGATCAAATGATTTGGTTCACCTTCTGATATCTTTATCAATTTCGTGAACGTCTCTGCAAGGTTCCGATTTAATCCATGTTCTATCAGATCCACACCGCTGTACGTTCTTGCCAACTCATCAATTTCCCGCTTGTATTCAGTTTCCTGGATAAATCGGGTGATCTCACTTATTCCCATATTCATAAGTCTTGGATATGTTTCTTTTGGAACAAGTTTACTCTTCATTGCACGAACGCGTGTCGCCAGATACGCATAGTTAGAGGTACCTTTGTATTGCGATGACTTGCCTTTATTCTTGAATTTCTGCAAAAGTCGCATTTTGACATCACCCAAATAAAATGTCAGATATTTGCTTCATGGACATATCATTTACACTCTCAAGAATAATGTCGTATGTGTAATCCAGTCTGATGGTGCCATCTTCATTCTCTATCACTACACCACCGATACAATCGATATTACCGGCATATGTAAGTGATGAGAGTTTTGTAACGAGTTTTTCAGAATCCTTATTTGAGTATATCTTTGCACCGTTGTCTTGATATTTATCAATAATTGCTTTCAATAGTTCTTCATTTTTTGAAGATGGTATATTTGCGATCAGATCAGTCGTCTGGCTATAGACTTTAT
>JAUWBW010000189.1 GCA_030609665.1 Methanosarcinaceae archaeon
AATATTTGATAGATATTTCAAAGTAGGCGGAAGATCTGCAGATAAAATATTCACCTGATGCAGATGCCTTGATAATTAAGCTCAGGAATGGTATGCCAGTGGATTCCGTTGACCTTTCTGAGGGGATGATCGCTCAAAAAGATACCTACGCCTGTGTTAGCATAATATTGATCTTCATGTGTGGCGGGTCATGCGCGCTACGCGCGGTTGAACCGTGTTTTTTAAGATCCCCCTCACCTGCCGCGTTTAAATCTCCCCGCTCACCGGAGCATTTCTTCACAAACCTCTCCAGTCACCAATCAACTCCCTGATCTCCCAATCTCTTCTTTCTGCGTCAACCATATAAACACAGAATACAATACCGCACTCAGGTCAATTGATATGAGCAGGATGGCCGGAGTATCTTGATACTATGGAGATTAGGCGACGATCTGACTACAAGAGGCCACTGGTTTTTTTTGATATACATAAAACAGTCAGTACCAACATGATGAATAAAATAAAAAATTTCGCTGAGAATGAAAATATTGAATTCACACGCCATGCACGGGAGAAAATGTATGATCGTGGAATTAGTTCTATGGATGTGAAACAATTATTACTTAAAGGAGAGATCATTGAAGAATATTTGGATGACAATCCATATCCAAGTTTTTTACTTTGTGCAAAAATCCGGCAGAACTATCTACATGTAGTCTGTGCGGTGGCAGAGGAACAGTTATTTATTATTACAACTTATCATCCTGATGAAGACAAATGGATAAAATACAAGAGGCGCAAATGAATCAAAAATGCCCTGTTTGCAGTGGAGAATTAAGAAAGGATATTATCAAGGAAGATATCTGGATAGATGGGAAGTTGTTGGTAATAGATAATTTAACTGCTAAAGTTTGCGTACATTGTGGTGAATCCATAGTCGATTATAATACTATGCAAAAAATCGAAAATTTGATTGATAAATTCAAACACAATATGATAAGGGCTACTGAATTCATTGCATATGAAATTGATGCAACAGCACCAGTAAGTGCCTGACCACATCTCCATAAATCGCTTTACTTTCTTTTAATTAACTCCCTGATCTCTCCAAGTTCTTCTTTCTGCGTCAACCAGATAAACACAGAATACGATCCCGCACCCACCCCGATTGAAAGAACCAGCACCAGCGCGGGTGGGAGATGGGATACAAATTGTTGCAGCAGCATCACCAGCGTGACCATTCTGAGTGACCCTGCGACGGCGGGTACGATAGTAATTAATGGTTGTGTCTGCTGCGATGTCCCGGTCTTGTTATTAAAGTGAAAGGATGCTGGGTCGATTCTTCAGATCACGGGAAATTCAGGTGGTGGAGGAAATATTTATCACTATTGCAATGAATTACTGCAAGGTATCCGAAGCATCTAACATGGTGTTCGGGAAAAAACCGAATTGACTCAATCCAAGGGTGATAAGAGGAAAAGGATGAGCGGTGGTTTTTGATCCTGAGTACTAAAGTATGGGTATTGTGTTTTGGACATATAAAATCAGTTCGGGTGGAAGTTATCAATTCATTGAGGATAGATAAATGGATACAAATTACATAATGGTAAATATAGAACACAAAAAATATCTGCATCTTCCAAAAAGACGGAATGGTGTGACGAACTGTGGATGATCTGGGAATTCATTGGGAACTTTGATCGCATCGATATCATTTCGGCTAATGATGATCGGTACGATAAAATCTTGAATAGTGTTGACTGGAATCCTTTTGAGGATGTGCATCCGAAATTTAAAGATGTGACGGGTTTGTTGACTATTGCAAATCAGTTATCGTGCGGGGCATCTATCGCGCTATATCATGCAACGAGTAGACAGGGACATGAGGATAGAAATGAAGTGGGAAACAAACATGCCAGTAGTATTTTTACGGAGATGCCTTATTCAGATTTCGTTCATCTCTGCGAATTCTTGAACGTTAAGCCTGAACGTTAACAATTCTTCTAACTTGTGTACTCTGTGGTAGAATAGAACGAACCGAAATGAACTAAACAAACACCACTGATATTTCCTTATTACTCATAACCATGACGATGGAGGATGCAGTCAAAGAAGATTTGATATCGGCGAGATAATTCTTAAGCATGGATCAATTTCTCAATTTCATTTGCCCTTTCCATGAGTTTGACGTGCGTATCCTTGTATGCATACCATTTCATGTATTCCCTGTCATCTCCAAGTTCACCTGCATTGAATTTGACGTAAAATATGTCAGAGCTCATGTTGTGGCGCTGTTCTAATTCAGTAAGTTTTATCTCGATCGGCTTTATTTCACGCATAACCATGTCCAGTTCGACTTTGAACATCTTGTCCATTGTTGATGCGATGCATTTCTTTTCAAACTCCAGGCCATGTGAGAGCTGGAACTTCAGGGCACTTACATATTCAGTAGGCATGATTGTATGTAGCATTGGATTTTGACTTTATATGTTTTGCCGAATACTTGCAGAAGTTTATATTTGAAAAGTTCATTCAATGGGGAAAGATTTATATGTTTTTTTCCCTGTGTATATTATATGATATCTTCCGAAGTGAAGGAATATTTACTGGATTTTCAGAAAAAGCCACTGACTGAATTGATAGAAAGGGAACTGGAAGTAAACGGACCTAAAAAGATCAGATCCATAATCGGTCCAAGGCGGGCTGGAAAAACATCGTATATGTTCAAGAAGATTGAGGAACTGCTGCATAGTGGTGTGAACAAAGAAAACATCCTGTATCTCAATTTTGAAGATCCGAGACTTATAGACATCAACTTTAAAGAGATTAGAGAGATCATAAAGATACACTGGCAACTGTATCCCTCATCAACAAAAGGGAAATGTTATGTTTTCATTGATGAACCCCAGACCATAGATAACTGGGAAATAGCAATACGTGCGCTGCATGATGAAGGTTTTGAACTTTACTTGACAGGTTCGAGTTCCAAATTACTGAGCAAAGAGATATCGACCTCACTTCGTGGCAGAACGTTTTCTTATATGCTGCTGCCATTCTCATTCAGGGAATTCCTGAAAATAAAAAATGCCGAGTTTGACATTTCAAGACTCAGTTCAAAAGAAAGATCCGTTCTGAAAAGTTTTCTTGACGAATATCTTGAATTCGGCGGCTTTCCTGAAGTTGTAATGGAAGAGAATACGGAAAACAAGATCAAGATACTAAATGAATATTTCAATATGATAGTGTATCGGGATGTTGTCGAAAGGTATCACATTAAGAACATCCGATTGATCAAATGGCTGATTAAGTCTCTTACGGCGTCTTTTTCAAGAGAGTACAGTGTACACAAGCAGTATCTAACCCTGAAATCAATGGGAGTGAAGACAAGTAAAAACACCTTATACTCATATCTGTCTATGCTGGAAGAATCGGTTTTTGTATTCTTTTTGCCAAAATTTGATCATTCTCTTAGAAAAGGGGGATTTTCCATCAATAAGGCATATTTATGTGATACCGGGTTTTCAAAGCTCACAGGGGTCACAAATGATTATGGTCGAAAAATGGAGAATATTGTTTTTCTGGAACTTGAACGACGCAGAAAAACATTAACGAACATTTCTTATTGGAAGAACCAGCAGCAGGAGGAAGTTGATTTTGTCATACACACTACAGGTAGAGTGGAGCAGATTATACAGGTTTGCAGGGATGTCACTGATACCGGTGTGATGAAACGGGAGATCAGGGCTCTGATAAAAGCGAGTGATCAGATGGATTGTGACAATTTGATTGTCATTACAGAGGACTATGACTCGTTGGAGGAACACAAAGGTAAGATGGTAAAGTTCGTTCCCCTCTGGATTTGGTTAATGAC
>JAUWBW010000128.1 GCA_030609665.1 Methanosarcinaceae archaeon
AAATCCTGCACGTTCTCCCCTGTTACCAACTGTTTGGCATATTCTTCCAGACGCTCTTCATTCCATGAGATGTCTTTTGGAATATTGTCGGAGTACGGGTCTTCGATAACGATCATCAAGTTCAGGAACTCACGTATCTGGCTCCCTCTCTCATCAGTTATTACGCTGCCATGGTTCCAGATTATGTTAAGCCCGCGATACCACGCATCACTTATGGTGCTGGCTTTTATGATCCTTCCAATTACTGCATCTTCTGTCATGAAAAACCTCTCTTAGTTGGTTAATTGATATTAGTAAATTGAGTATTAAGTTTGATTGTAGTACGTTTTTTGCACTGCTTTTGAATGCCTTTTATGATATAAAATAGGTGTCGTTTGAGTGCGCACCACCGCCATATGCAAACAGTAAATATACTATAAATTTTATTCTTATGTAAGACAGAAAAATATAAATTAAATTTGTAATGAGTTGGCATACAATGATGATTAATTTTACTAGAAGTGAAGAATTGAAATCGCACTTGATTGAAAGTAAAAAGAAATTAAAACTTAGATTCTTACCTTTTTTTTTCTTTAGCAAAACTTCTAATGCAATCAATGCTGGCATGTTCTATTTAGGAATATATATGAATACAGCCACAATTGAGATCCTTAATAAAGATGAACAATTTGCTGTATTAGACCATGAATTGGGGCATATAAAATGCTGGAAGAGTGACTTGACTTTGTTGCTTTATCTCGCATCACCAATATTTTTCATAGCCTACCTTTTATCTAGGAATTACATAATATGCCTATATATATTACCATTTTTTATACTGTTTTTAATATTAAGAATTTTCATGTTAGATTATATCGTGAACATGAAATTAAACGCTGAATTTGCAGCAGATAAAATATCAGCAGAGTTAGGAAATTCGCATGGATTGATTTCTTCATTGACAAAAATCGAAAACTATGATCATAAGAAATCTTCAAAAATTGTGTTGATAATTATTAAATTTATATATTGGTTTTATTTTTCAAATCGTTCTTTTTATCCATCGATAAGTGAACGGATTAAAAAAGTAAGAGAATACACATAATTACAATTTCAATGCCATATCCAACGAATTTATCATAAATAACGTCACTAAGTAACTATACCAATGAAACAAAACCCCAAATGTTACACCATCGGATACAGCAACAGACCAATGGATGAGTTTACAGGCATGTTGCAAAAGAACAACATCAAATATCTGGTGGACATCCGCAGGTTTCCGCAATCACGACGTGAGGAGTTTAACAAGGACGCGCTGGAGAGGGTGCTTCCGATGTACGAGATAGTCTATTATCACTGCCCGGATGTCGGGGGATTCAGGGAATCCACGTATCCTGAATACATGCAGACCGGTGCGTTCAAAGAGAGTTTTACGCGGCTGCTGGACAAGATAAAAAATGTGTCCGGGCTTGAGGGGGAAATCGTATTAATGTGTGCGGAAAAAAGCCCGAAGGACTGCCATCGGCATTATCTTTCAATGGAACTGGAAAACGAAGGCGTGGAAGTGATTCACCTGACCGAGAGTGGGCAGACCAGTCTATTGTGTTGGTGATGTGGAAAATATTTCTGTTTCTGTAAATAAAGCCAATGCGACAACCGCCGCAGGCGGCACGTTTCATAAACACCAACCCACAAAAAAGTGCATAATTTGCAATTACATAACTGTAATGACCGAAGAAACAGTTGATTTATCGGTCAATTCGTCATACATTAACCCGCAGTTTATTGGTGATGGCAAAATGTGCCGCCTGCGGCGGTTGTTGCGTTTTTAAACCCCAATCCGATATCGATGTCGCTCCTTGAACTCCCTCTGCTTACCCGGATTCCACTGGCTCGAATGCCCGAAGTATCCAGTCACCCTCGATATGTGGTCAACAATTTTCTCGTTGCACAAAGGACACCGTTCGCTCACTCCGCGCGAGGTGTGTCCGTTCTCGCATATTGAAAAATCAGGCGAGAAACAGAAGTATGCGAGTTTTGTTTTCGATAACTTTTGCACCAGTTCGTTCAACCCATCGGGATCGGGAAAACTTTCTCCCATCCAGATGTGACTGATCGTGCCGCCTGTGAAATATGGGTGAAACTCGGCTTCGATATTGATCCGGTCGATAAGCGATATATCAGCCCTGTATGGCACATGGGTGGAATTCGTATAATACACCGACTCCCCACATCCCTGCTCATGCGCCTGCTCCTTAAAGCGCTGGCAATCGAGTCTTGCAAGACGGTGCGCCGTGCTCTCGGCAGGTGTCTGTTCAAGCGTGTACTCGATACCATCTTCCTTTGAATAATCTTGAATGCGGGACAGCATGTGTCGGATGATCTTCAAACCAAGTTCCTGCTGCATAATTAGAGATTCGCTGGTAAGGTTTAGCAGGCACTCGTTCAGCCCGACCACTCCAAACGTGAGGCGGCGTGTCTTGAAATCATAATACGGCACTCCGTCCTTTGTACTGTTGAGAAGCCACGGCAGGAGATTCCACTCGTACAGGGAGCGCCTGATGATCTCCTGTCCCTCAAGCAGTGCTTTGCGTGCAGTGTCCATTACATTGTCAAGTTCCACAAAGAAATCATCCACACTCCATCCTTCAAGTGCGGCTCTTGGAAGATTGATGGTGACGATCTTGTTCGAACCTGTCCCCATGCCGCCTGCCGTCCAGATGCCTCCGGCATGTTTCACAAGCATGCGACAGCACATCGCCTGCACAAAATCCTCTTCCAGATAATCGGCTGCAAGATTTAAAAAATATGGTGCGCCCGTGGACGCTGCGGCTTTCATCGTATCCAGCCACAAGGGATCATCAAAGTCATGGTTTTTTGTGATTGCGGTCGTGACCAGAGGGAATGTGAACGGCGTGCCGTCGGCATCACCGCTTCCGGCAACATCCATCACAGCGCTGTATATCATACGCGCCTCGTCCTCGAAATCGGCATACGTCTCATCCAGAAGTTTTCCGGCATACACCGCGCGCTCATTGGCAAGTGAGGGCGGGCAGCGTATGCGAAGACCGATATTGGTAAACGCACTCTGCGCGCCAATTCGGTTTGACTGGTTCATCTGGAACATGAACCCTTGTATGATCTGCCGTACCCTGTCCTCATCTAGCGTATCATAATGCAAATGTGGCGCCAGCAGCCAGTTGAACATATCCACAGCCTGCGCGCCGGCAAAGAACTGCTGTGAATGCATCATGAACGACATTGTGTGATACATTGCGGCATCAAAACGTTTCGCAGGATTGCTTCTGGAATCCGGAAACCTCAATCCATCCATTAAAAAAATACGCCCATCGATCCCGTTGCAGTATGGCTTGAACGGGCTGTGCAGGTCATGTATGTGTATCCTGCCCTCAAGGTGTGCGCGTGAAATATCAGGAGAGTGCAATTTATCGAGAGCATATCGTTTCTTGATCTGGGACGCAATGTGTAGGTCGATCACCGACGGGCTTGTGCGCGTGTTCGAGTTCTCTTTCAAAAGCCAGGTCTGGTTAAGCAGAACGTCATCTACCAGTTCAACCGGATCGGTAAAGTCGAGTCTATCGACACTTTGTTTCCCAGCTCCCACACTCATACAATACAAGTTGTATTCAAAGGTTATATGTTTAATTGCAGGTCATAAAACATATACAATAAAAAAACCACATATGAAATAAAAAAAAGAATGTTAGTTGATTATAGCGATAACGTTCAACCAAAAATGTTGAATGAGACCTATGATCTCATCCAATCGTCCCAACCGGGCGCACGTTCAGCAAGAATATTTACTATATCCTCAAGCATCTCTTCCGGAATGCCGACAACCATCTCGTCATCTGTTAGTCCTGCATTCTTTGCAGCACCATCGCACCCGATGGAAATGTTCACTTCCCCTGTGGTGTATGGCGAGCCTGTAGCATCGGCACAGGTTGACTGGATCCCTGCAAAGTTGGAATGCATCCTTCCACCGCGCCGGTAGATCACAGCATGGGCAATACGTCTGGCTGCAAGGGTATTCCCGATTACTATAATTACATCCGGTCTTGTGGGCGTGTTGTCCAGTGGAGCAACAATTGTTGCAACGGTCGAACCGGGTGCCGGTCTTGGCATATTATCAACCACACGCCTGGATGTACTCAACGATATTCCCTTATTCAACTTTTCAAAATACAGCGCACCGGTTTTGATATTGTTAGGATAATCTTCCAATCCTATCGCTGCTGCACCACCTTTGCATGTATGTTTTACAGAAGTTGCAAAACTCACAACTCCATCGTATCTTGCATTTTGCAACATCTGGCAGTATCTCAAAGGTTCTTTGATCTCTTCCATACCATCCGGAATATCTCCAGACCTTTTCAAAAGCGATATCGCAATTGGTTTACCATTCAGTCCTAATAAGTTTACAAGTTTTTCACTCATTTGTGCATAGTCCATATTAATACCTCCGCAATTATGAAATTAAATTTCGCGCTTCTTACATATTAATAATCCGAAACGAATCTTCGTTTAATTTGATGTCGGAAAAGTGGTGAAATCGAAACATTTCAACCAATGCCCGAAAGTAAAGCGCCATGCTACGTTGTGCTATATTAATAAAAAAAGTTGAAAGCCCTTTAAGTTGGGCTTTCCGACAGTCTCATGTATATATTATTTAGTGGCGTCCACCCTGACAGGCACTATTTGAATCTGTGTCAGCAAGAGTTCCGGCAATAAACCTTTTTACAGTTTCTTCGACTGTTCCTGAAGCACCAGAGTAAACTTTAATATTCTGCTGCAAAAAACCCATCAGAGCTCCTTGTCCAATACCGCCTACAATCATGTGTTCCACACCTTCACTAGCGACTTTTTGTATAGGAATTGCACAAGTGTGTTCCTGACCTTCGTCGTCATTGGAAAGAGGCCATGCCTTTACAATCTCACCATTTTCGATGTCAGCTACGGTAAATACTTCACAATGTCCGAAATGTTCGGAAACCGGGGCATCCAAACCACCGGGCAAAAAACTTGGTACGCATACTCTCATATTTTATCTCCTTTATGTTTTAACAATTTAATAATTTCAATTCATTCATCGATTTCTACAACAGCATCGACGATCTTTTCAAATTCCGTGTGCCACTGCGACGTGCCACCCTTACCTGCAAACACCTTTCCGCTGTCTCCGCTTGAAGCAACTTCAGGCTCGATCGGGAGTGTTCCCAATATCTTGATGCCAAAGTCAGATGCAGCTTTGGATACACCGCCACTTCCAAAGATATCGATTTTTTCATTGCAGTGCGGGCACACAATTCCACTCATGTTCTCCACTATCCCGATGACTGGGATCTTGACCGTCTTAACGAAATTGATGGATTTGCGCACACTTATAAGCGCCACATCCTGCGGAGTTGTCACCACGATCGCGCCGTCACAGTCAGGTATTAACTGTGCCACACTAAGAGGCTCGTCTCCTGTTCCGGGGGGCAGGTCAATAACAAGATAATCCAATTTACCCCATGATACTTCTTCTAAGAACTGTTTGATCGCACCCATCTTTGCAGGTCCCCGCCAGATGACAGGGGAATCATTGTCCTCAAGGAAGAATCCGATGGACATGATCTTAAGATTCGAAGAAA
>JAUWBW010000131.1 GCA_030609665.1 Methanosarcinaceae archaeon
ACTGCATTCTTTGTTGCATGGCTCACATCCCTCAATCCAATGATGGCAGCCGGCTGGTTTGCAGGACTTATGGAAGCAAAACAGCGAAACCCGACAACCGAAGATTTCAAGATGCTGGTGGAAGTCGAAACCACAAGCGAGATGATGAACAACGGGCTTTTCCGCGTAATACTTGTTGCCGCTTTTGCGAATATCGGGAGTATGATAGGAACGTTCCTTGGTGTTTATGTGATGATGCAGGTTGCAGGTATCGACCCGAGGGATGTTATTAGTGCAGGGTTTGCAGGGCTTGGGCTTTAGTTTTGAAAGTGATTGTTTGTATAGATGTTTTTGAGGACAGAGCAATCCGCCGCAGGCGGCACAGCCCTTCAAAAAGCATTTGAATAATATTTTTTTAAATCCAATGAACTGGTGGATAATTCTGTTATTTCCATTTTGGAAACAATAGCGGCCTATGGCAAAAATTGCAATATCAGATATATAACTGACATTTTGATGAGGAGATACTAAGGAAATCAGTTGTTGCAAAATTTGCAACAACTACCGTAGACAACGCACCCCGCCATTCTAAGAAACTAATTACTGACGTTCAGATTACTTTTTCCCACATTTTTACAGAGGGTGAACTGGCGCTAGAATCAGTTATCCGGTAATTCCAGATAACTGTCGATGATTACATTCACTAAGGTTAACATATATGAAAAATGCCGTCTGTGGCGGTCGCATTGTTTTTTGTTTCAACTAAAACAATCACATTTATGCATTCAGCATATCAGCTAAACAAATCGAAAACACAAAATCAAACCAAAAGAAAAAAAAAAGAGAACGACCTTACAAAAGGTCGTGTAAATTAAACTTGTGTGGTCCAAGAGTTCCGCCGTAGTTTCCTGCTGTGATTGACTTCACGCCAGGAATTGTTACTGCTGCCTTGATACCTGCTGCTGTTGCCTTTCCGACAGCATCAACGCTTATACCATTGATAACGATCTCATATACTGCATTAACATCAGCAGGGATCTCGGTACCCTCGATCTGGTCCTTGATCGATGGGCAGAATTTCTCATTTGCGGTTGCCTTCAAGAACGTGTACTTGTTTGCTCCGGGCTTTGAACCGCTTGAAACAATTCCACCGGGGAACGGTGTAATTGAACCTTCAAGTTGCTGGATCGCTTCAACTGCAACCTCTGCTGCCGTAAGACCGCTCATCTGGCTGTCTGCAAGCATAAAGAAGTTACCGCCTGCCACACCATCAACTGCTCCGATCGAGTTCTCAACCAAAAAGTCGCCTTCCATCATAGGAATTCGGTGCATCTTCCTGCCTGCGATCTCGGTCTCGGTCTCCGTGCCGTCTGCAAAGAACTTGAGTTTGAAACCAGTGTCAAACTGCTTCTCAGCGTCAGGAAGACCGTTGAACACAGCGGTTGTAGGTGCTGTCAAAATGCACTGTCCAACACGCTCAAGTACCTGCTGTTCGAGTGACTTGTAACCGAACGTGCATATCTGGATATACACACCGGGTCTGCCGTCAGGTGTCTCATCGCCGCTCACGAACTTCTCAATTCCGGCTTCTGCAGGACACATGATAACTGACGTACCAAATCCTGTCGCTTCCTGTGCAGCCACCTTTGCCCAGTGCTTTGTTGCTGCCGTGATCAATACCCGTGCCACTTTAATAGGGAACGCTTCTGCATATGTATCTTCTATCTCTACTCCATTAAGTTCCAAAAAAATCCCTTCTCCTGAATATTTATGTACTTATTACATTACAAGTATAGATACAACACAATTGCAATACATATATCCTTCGAAATGTACCGACTCAATTTTTCACTTACGACCCGGGGACATTCTCTGGTAAGCATCCTCAAAAAAGGAATACATCTCGCCCTCTGAATCCGTGCCCTTATACTTACCCAACTCAAAAACAGCATCATTAACACTGACAGACAACGCCTCGACCCTTGACAATCTGGAAAGTGCTGCCGCAGATGTGGTTACTGCCACCTTGAGTTGTTCCTTGATCGATGTCTCGCATATTTCCAGAATTGCTGCAACCGCCCCCGATGCACCTTCATCAAGACCGTTCTCTGATGCATACTCACCCTGATGTTCGATCGCTGCCACAACTCTTGAAACCTCTGTTTCAGAATGAATCCGCACAACTGCGATCCCAATATCACGAAGCGCGCCGATCACATCTTCAATACCAGAACTTCCAAGTGACTGCCCAAGTTCCCGCATGCCTGATATAACCTCCCACAAAGCCTTTGGCTTCTCCCCTTCCCTCTGTTGCTGCGATGATTTAAGCCCGATATCACGAAGTGCGATCACAGCCTGTTTGGTTGATGCATAAAGCTCATTTTCACTGGAAAGTTTTGCAATTTCCATAAGCGCACCCTTAACCTCAAGTAATGCTGCGTCATGGTAATTAGCAGCCGCTTCAAAACCGATATTCTTGAGGATCACAACCGCTTTTTCCACCGAATCTATCTGTTTCGCACCTGACGATACGAAAGCGATCTTGCCGCTTACTGCCGCTAACTTTTGCTGTGCCTTTTCATCATGTGCATGTTTCTTCAAAGCTTCAAAAATTGAATCTATTGTAATAAGGCACTCAACTGCCGCTGTTTCACTGCCGCTCGTCGAGGAGGCATATCCAATGTTGCCAATAGCATCGATAACCTCACCAAGTACAACACTTTCCTTCTCCAGCATAGCCAATACTCCGACCTGATACAAATGAGAATTAAGATGTTTAGCAATCGTCACCGTGCCTTTTGATCCTGTTATGACCTTTAAACCGAATCCTGAGATTGAACGGATACCAATTCTGGCAGTTGTATGGTCGTGGTCTCGAACAGCGCCCCTTATAATATCAACCGCAGGCTGCACAGGGTCGATCGAATACACACCAGCCGCGCTTTTTCGACAGGCTTCTGTCAGGTCGTATGCAGTAGTATCACTTGTGATATGTTCAAACCTCTGTGAGGTATGCTCCTTATACAATGAATCGGCTACCAAAAACCCGATCCCTCCAATACCAAATGCAGAGACTGTGATTATTGGAACAGTGTTTGCCTGATGCGTACCCAGAAGATTCCATGTTGATGCAGCAAGTGCAGCCGTGCCTACAATGTATGAAATTGCAGTCATAACCGCCGTGTTCTTTGTAGGCAGCCAGACACACAGTACCCATACACCAGCAAATACAAGAGATATTGCCATGTTTATCTGTATGACTGCCACGTCCGCGATATTCTCACCTGTCAATAAATTCGCCAATACCGCCATCTGAATAACAAAAGCACCGATCGCAAGATCTGCGCCTATACCGGAAATTGAGAGTTTGAGACGGTTCCTAAGAAAAATGTCAGATAGAACAAACAAAGCAATAAAACCAATTATTATTGCGGCATCAACGATATCAGTTATGAGAATTTGCATACACAATGATATAGTGGGAATTTATTTTAAATTATGGATTGATAAGATTACACACAGTCATCTACAATTGAAAATACGGTGTGTCCTATATTCACAATTTCGCCCCACATATCTTGCAGAACTCCGCATCCACATCATGCCCTTCCGCACTACACTCATGGCATACCCGGATTATACTACATGAACTGCCTGTCGACTCTATCTTTGAAGCGTAAGCTATCTCGGCAGTGACAATACCTGTCGGCACTGCTATGATTCCATATCCAATTATCATGATACACATTGCCAACCCCTGTCCGAGAGGCGTTTGTGGCACGATATCTCCATAACCAACGGTCGTAAGCGTGATCACAGCCCAATAAACACTTAGTGGGATACTGCTAAACCCATGCTCTGTCCCCTCGATGACATACATAGCAGAACCAAGTATGATCACCAGGTTCACAACAGCGAACAGGAACAATGTGATCTTCTGTCTACTGGCACGCAGAGCCCTTATCAACAGGTCCGCTTCAGTGATATACTGTACGAGTTTGAGAACACGGAATACACGAAGCAGCCTCAGAACCCTGATAACTACAAAGTACTGACTTCCGGGCAGGAACAGGCTGAGATAGGTCGGTATGATCGCCAGAAGGTCAACGACCCCAAAGAAACTGGTGGCGTACCTGACCGGGCGCCCGATAGAGATCAGGCGCAGGAAATATTCGATCGTGAACAGGATCGTGAACATCCATTCAAACGAATGGAGCAGGTCGCCATGGGATGCATTTACAGCACTGACACTATCAAGCATTACAACAATGACGCTCAACATGATACTGACGATCAATGCCTCATCGAATAATTTGCCGGCAGGCGTGTCAGATTCAAATATTATCGAATATATCCGGTTTCTCAAGCCGTTGCCGAATCCTGACTCCGACCCCGATATATCGTCTTTCGATGTATCCCCATATTGTCTATTGCTCATAGTCATGCCTTGACGGGCACAATGCACTCACGACACATGCCCCACATTTCGGTTTTCGTGCCACACATACCCTGCGACCATGGAGTATCAACGTCATGGACAGGGTTTCCCAATCTTCCCTTCTGGCAATATCCATTAAATCCTTTTCTATCTTCACAGGATTGGTGTTCTCTGTCAAACCGAGCAGGTTTGATAACCTCTTCACATGGGTGTCAACAGCGATCCCCTCAACAACGCCGTGTCCCCTTGCCAGAACGATGTTTGCGGTCTTCCTGGCAACTCCGGGAAGTGTAAGGACATGTTCCATTGTGTCCGGAATTCGTGAATCAAAATCAGAGATGATAATCCGGGCACTTTTCTTGATATTCTTTGCCTTGTTCCTGTAAAAACCTGTGGAATATATATCCTTTTCAAGTTCACGGATATCCGCATTTGCAAAATCCTCAACGGTCTTGTATTTTTTGAACAGGACATCTGTCACCTTGTTGACCTGCGCATCAGTGCACTGCGCCGAGAGTATGGTGGCAACCAGAAGTTGCAATGGATCATTAAAATGCAGTTCCGGCGCAGCATCGGGGTATTCAGCCTGAAGCAATGTCCAGATGCGGTTGAAGTTGTGGATATTGTTTCCAATACCTTTTGTCGTGTTCTTTGAGTTATTTACCAATATGTTACACACTTTCCTTTTTGTGATATTACTTTGCTCCTGCTCCTATATATCTTATTATGTGAATGAAACCAGTCCATAGGAAAAGATAAAGTTAATGATGGAACATGGCTTAATATGATTGAATCTGCCAACCACAGAATGACGCCATATATCTGAACACCAGATTATATCGAAAAGGATATCCAAAATCCACTCACGAAGAACACACGCTTCCAAAAATCTCATCTAAAAGCCACAGGGAGCACAGAGTTGCAGATCGATATGCAATCCGCCCCCTGTATCCCCAGTAATTAACAAAAAACAACGCGGAGCATATCCTGTCCATCCTGTAAATCCCGTCCAAAAGATTCACCATTTACACATGCAGGCGGCACATTCCTACACTACTTACCCTAGAAGATCTTTTGTATCGATCGGAGTGAA
>JAUWBW010000122.1 GCA_030609665.1 Methanosarcinaceae archaeon
GCGAGCCACTTGTATCCTGTCAATCCTGTTCATCCTGTCCATTTATTCAAGCAATGCGATTCCATATTTGACGACATATCCCACAATAGTGATATTACCCACACAATGTTAAAGAGAACATTGTTTTTAGTTTCAGATAGACAATCTCATTCACACAGCTATATTACCACATCTATACAAATACAAAATCACAAATCGATGATTTTTATCGAAATCCTCTATCGAACCCCTCTATCCAATAATGGCGAAAACTTGATTTAATACACGATCACTTATAGGTCACAATGAGAAACGCGACAATATTGACACTGTTAATCCTTATTTTTGCAACCATTGCGGCAGGATGCATTGACGAACTTGTGCCGGTCAAGGACAATGCGAACAATACGGATATTTCTACCTATGAATTTGATGTTTTCGTAAACCAAAGCGCAAACAGTGATGTCGTTGTAAATACAACCACCTTTTACCTGTCAAAAGATGCAAGTGTCAGGGTAGTTCACATGCTTGTAAACACTACTCTCATCGATATTGTCCCTATTGATGATATGAGTTCAAATCAGGAGTCACTGACCAACATTGTCATCATCGCCGACAATGCTAACACAACAGATGCATCGGTCGAGGTGTTTAACAGTTATTCACTCGCGAGCGAGGTGTCAGATATTGGCCATACCATTTCAAAAGATGTAATTCGTGGACAAAAACATACCTACCTGAAATTCAATGAAACGATCACAGGATTTGTGGCATACACGATGCCAGCGCCAATAGGACAGGATTTTGTATACATCCCTTCGTCCCCATCCATCGTGCGATTTATTTTGCCCGTGGGTTATACCACAGGCAATCCATTGATCGGAGTTGCCAGACCACAACCTGATGAAACATATCACGATAATGAGGGGCGGGAGACTCTAATCTGGTATGAACATGAAGATATGCCTATGCCAAGATCCATAATGGTGAAGTATTATTCCATATCAGCACCAAAAACGCTATTGATCGTAGGCAGCATTCTGGCATTTGGTGCGGCAATCGTTCTTGCAGACTACTATATAACCAGAAAAAATCTTAAAAAGATACGAGAGGATATTGAACAGGGTTCAAAGATTGATGAGCGCAAAAAATAAACCTACTGTCTCACCAATTTAGTTTTTAGACATGATACTTTGACAGGTTTTGTTCCATGGAGGGTTGTTATTTGTCGTGCATAGGTATAGTTGACTGTGAATCTTTGACTACAGATTGCACATCGTTCTTTCTTTTTGGATTATTGAGTGATTTTGAGACGATAGATGTGCTTTTCCAGTCGAAAAAATAATGGGGGATTTACGAAGTTACAAGCCTAACTTGATGCTATGGCGACTTTGCACCACATTAAACTACATTTATCTAACATAACCACGTACCCATAAACTCATGACCACAGTCGTATTCACAGAGAAAAACAAAGCTGCAGCCCAGATCGCAAAGATACTTGCCGGAGACAATGTTAGACGCTCATCAATCGGCGGGGTCGCTGTATACGACCTAAAACGAAACGGCAAAGACTGGAGAATAATGGGACTTGCCGGTCACATCATGGGATACGACTATCCTGAAAAATTCAACAACTGGCGCGAGGTTGACCCTAAAGTTCTTCTTGACACTCCGCCTGAGAAAAATATAACTAGAGCACAATTTGGAAGTGCCATAATAAATCTTGCAAAAGATGCCGATGAAATCATCCTTGCATGTGATTTTGACAGGGAAGGGGAAAATATCGGTTTTGAAGCGAAATCCATTGCCGAAAAGGCATCCAAAGCACCCGTAAAACGTGCACGTTTCTCATCCCTCTCCAAAAATGAGATCAACAGGGCATTCGATAACCTTGTCGAACCCGATGAGAACATGGCAATGGCAGCCGAAGCCCGCCAGATACTTGATCTGAAGATGGGTGCTGCATTTACCAGATATGTGACGCTGTCAGTACGTGAACGGGTACGCACCAAAGGAGTACTGTCGATCGGACCGTGCCAGACCCCGACCTGTGGTTTCGTGTACGATCGCGAACGAATTATACGTGATTTCAAATCAAAGGATTTCTGGAAAATTGAAGCACTTTTCAGCACACGCGATTCAGATTTCAAAGGACAACACCGTGGCGGGAACATCGCAGAACAAGCGAAAGCCGATGCCATATTTACCAAAATAAAGGACTCAAAAGTTGCAACTATCGCAAAGAAGAGCGTAAAAGAAACAAGCACTGCGCCGCCATATCCATTGAATACAACCGAATTCTTAAAACGCGCATCAAAGTTTTTGGGAATGAGTCCCGAAAGATCACTTGAGATCGCAGAACAACTGTACCTTTCAGGTTTTATCAGTTATCCCAGAACAGAGACCAATAAATATGCCGACGATTTTGAGTTTAAACCAATACTTGTAGGTTTTACAAAAGGGGAGTATGCCGAATATGCACTTTCCATACTTTCAGGGGATATCGTATCAAAGAATGGCAAAAAGGATGGACATGACCACCCCCCGATCCACCCAATACGATATGCATCCAAGACCGATATTGAAAAAACGATCAATCTGTCGAATGCATGGAAAATATACGACCTCATAGCCCGCCATTTCCTTGCGAACCTGATGCCACCTGCATTGTTTGAGAAAACACGCCTTGAAGTTGCAGTCGAGGATGAGATATTCGATTCAATGGGCTCTGTGCAAAAAGATGCGGGCTGGCTGCGAGTGTACCCATTTGAGACAAAGAACGATAAACTACTGCCACTTGTGGATGAAGGGCAAAATGTAGCCGTTAAGAAGATCACAAACACAAAATCCAAAACATCACCCCCGAAAAAGTTAACCGAAGCCGAACTCCTTACACTTATGGATAAACACGGCATAGGCACCAAAGCGACCGCCCCTTCGCACATCGCAACAAACAAGAAGCGGGGGTACTTCGAGACAAAAGGCAAATCGGTCTCCATTCTCGAAACCGGTTTTACGCTCATGGATGCCCTGAACAACTCGGTTCCAATCCTTGTCAAACCTGACATCCGCGCCCGTATTGAAGCGCTTATACAGGAAGTTGAAGACGGCAAAAAGGAGTTTGAAGCATCGCTTGTTGAGGGGACAACGCTGATAAAGGAAATGTACTCGCAACTGTCATCGAACAAGAATGAACTTGTATCACAACTTGCCGGCACAATACAGGACGAAGCCGTTGCTGTTGATAAGAAGAACTACATAGGTGAGTGTTCCGAATGCGGTCGGGCTCTTCATATGATCACGACTGACAAAGGGCGATTTGTCGGATGCACCGGATATCCGCAATGCAAAAATTCATACTCCCTACCAAAAGCAGGTGCCATTAATATTTTGCGAAGCCGCAAATGCAAGAAGGGTGGTGCTGCGGTTGTCAAGGTCGGGAACAAGTACCACTGGGCAGTGGGAATCGGTCCATGCTTCAACTGCGAGATGGAAAAAGAATGTTTCCCGCCGGAGATTGTGGGACCGTGCCCGAAATGTGATGGGGATATGTTCCTGATCGATATTAAGTCAAAGAACACGCGCTTTTTGGGATGCACCAAACGCTGCGGGCACAGCCAGTCATTACCTCAGAACGGGCGGCTCACCATACTCAAACAGGTGTGCGAGAGGTGCGGCTGGCGGATGATACGGGTGAAAGAGCAGGATAAGGATGCGCGTGAGTTTTGTGCAAACAGGGTGTGTGCGCAAAGTTCAAGGCAGGGATAGGCAGAAAGTCGGTTAATTGAACCAAGATACAAAATCGATTAGCAGATGCATCTACACTTCAACACTGACACGTTTCCATTGTTCCAAAGAATTATATCCACCTAAAATCAAACATAACATCATGGATTATGATATTAAAGTCCATACATGGTGGGAGCACAGGATCAGGAAGATATCCATTAGTTCCGGTGACAACAAATTGAGCATCTGGTTTGCTCATTTTGGAATGCTTGATCTGGAAGACAAGAAGACCCAGAACATCTTTGCAGGTATTATGCAAGGTATCTTCGGGGAACCTGTTGAAACACCCACCGTTCACATGGACATTGTCAAAGGCAAGACGAAACATTCCAAACGGGTGCGCAATACACAAGAGCTGATGTATAGTTTCAGGGAAGCCTTTGGAGATTGAATTTTGGATATTTGACACTGAACATTAAGTTCACAATTAATGCCAGCGTGCACTGCGCAGTTCACATCATAGCACACGGCATAGGCATCTTTTTTTATAAACACACGTATCAGTTACACTATGAATGCCAACCATTGCAGCACTGCCAGATCCGGCAGTTCATCAGATTATGCGATACAGCTTGCGCGACCGTGTGTTGATGAGCCTGGAAAATACATTGCAGAATCGAAGTATCCGAATGGATTTTTGATGGATGTGCTTTGCAGCATATTGCAAAAGAACATTCAGGAAGCAAATATCTCGGAACTCAAGTGTTCCGAAAGGTTAGGGGTTGCAAGATTTGAACTGGGTGACAATACAATACTTCTATACAGAAATGGCAGGATCGATATACGAAGGGGTGCAGATGTCGCGGATGCAAGGCTTATTATGAAAAAAGTTAAAAGAATGGTAAAAGATGCTTTTACCGATACTGCCTGCGGTTGACCTGTTCCATTGCGTCATCCAGCCTGTTGATGACCATGTTCATTTTTTTGGCTGTATTATTCTCTACACTCTGGATGTTGATACGCAGCGAGCGTTCCTTTGTATCGATCATTTTGTCGATCTTCCTAAGTCTTATATCGACTGATAAGATCATGGCAGCCAGTGCGCCGATCATGACCATTGCTGATAATATGATGAGTGAATTTGCAGGGCTGTATTTGAACCTACCAAGCCATTCATATGTTAGCACAAAGGACGATACTACCATTACAACTGAGAAAATTATGTCACGCGTTTCCATCATCTACCCTCTTGCATGCTTTTGAATGATATTCATTCTGTATTTTCTATTAACTATTATTACTATTTTAAACATACTATTCAATGTTGATCGAATTGCCACAAATTCGATCTATTGGCACGGTGTGTAAATACAGTACGCAATTATGGTGCAAATGTTGTAGGTTGCATTTGCAGTAAATGGTAAAATATTGCGGACTACATTTGCAACACACCTGCGCTCCCACTCGCGCGCGTGCCGCCGTGGCATATTATACGAGTTGGGCGGCAGGAGAATAGAGTATTAATGATGTTGTCTTTTTGTACATATCAACAACCATGTCACACTTAATTGAAAGTTTTATATCATATCACAATATGAACAATCATAAGATGCAATGGAATGGAGTCTGAAAACATGAGTTCTGAAAAGCCCCCTGAAAAGGCCCCTGAAAAAATAACTCTTTCAAGTTACATACCAATAGTTGTAATGGCAGCCATCATCTTACTTGTGCAGGTCTTTGCTCTTCTCTTGGCAGCACCAATGTATGCGGAAGACATGGTAGCTTTTGAAGACCCCACGGCCACTACGAATTCGTTATTATACATAGGTATCATTTTAGTATTCACGTTCATGTTGCTTGTTGCGATCAAAAGGAACATGAAATGGATAATACAACTTGTCATACTATTGGCAGTTGCGTCCACTCTATATTATGTACTCTATGCACTTCTTTCGGTAACATCTGTCTCCCCATCTACCAATAATATAGTATCTATCTTGTTATCCATAGGTGCGACCGTAGTTCTATACAAATTCCCTGAATGGTATGTCATCGATATTCTCGGGCTCATGATCGGCGCAGGTGCTGCCGCAATTTTCGGGATATCACTCGCAATTATACCAACCATTGTGCTTTTGGTATTGTTAGCAGTATACGATGCGATATCG
>JAUWBW010000205.1 GCA_030609665.1 Methanosarcinaceae archaeon
TTGGACAGGAAAACATATGCAAACCGCATATTGCTTGTAGGGGATGCAGCCGGATATGTTGATGCATTTTTGGGCGAGGGGATGGCATATGCGATCGCTTCCGGGAACATGGCAGCAGAAACCGTAATTGAGGCATATCGAAAGGACGATTTTTCACAGGTTTCGCTCTCATCCTATCACAAAAGATGCATGGACTCTTTTTTGCCGAATTTGAAATATTCATACATTTTTTCGGAAATATTCTATCGATTCCCGGACCTGTCGTCAAGGATATTTGTCAACAATGAACCGCTACTGAATAAGTTCATCCACCTCGCTACAGGCCAGCCGGGTTATTTTTCATTCATGAAATGGGTTGCACCGCGTTTGCCGTACTATTTGGTAAAAGATGTTATTGGCAGACGCCGATAAAACAACAGATAAGTTTATCAACTAGTAACACGATTGTATAAATTAGTAACACCACTGGGGGTGGTAAAACAAAATGTTCGGTTTTGAACATTTCCATATTATCTCTTGTCTACATTGTAATATATACAAATAAGACGCAATGTATATACAACTGTTGTAATGTGTAATTGATAATAGCACATAACCGCACGTGCTTGTTTTTTGATTTAAAAACATTTTAATCAGGAGGATTTTAAACATGAATTTATTAAAAAAATGTCCAAAATGTGATTCAGAATTAGAAACGAACAGCAACAATATGCAGGTTTGTAGTATCTGTAAATATTGGACCAAAAAAGGCACTGTAAGGTTTGATTCAATAATGATTTTCGCATGAGGTGAGGATTATGGAAAATGCTGCCAAAAAAATCTGCGGAAAATGCAAAACACCGCTTAAGCGACAGGTAATCGGATCAAATATTCTACACCATTGCAGACACTGCGGACGTGTGACATCTGTCCAGTAAACAATTGATGGAAATGTGCTCTTAAAATTCAAGTTTCATCATTGTACTTGTTTTAATTGGTTTACTGGACGGCATCTATAATGAGTAGCTGCAAGATACAGTTTTCACATTTTTTCATATCTTTTTTTCCGTTACCATCGGCATCTTAACAAAATATAAAGATACTAATGAGATTGTCGGAAATATCCGAATTTCGAGGCATTTCAACTTATGAAATAAATGCAGTACATCGCAGCACAACGTTTTGCTTTCGAACATTATTCGAAATGTTCCGATTTTACCACTTTTCGACAGTCTCAATTCAATTATAAAATCATTGCATTATTTCACCATGTCCAGATCATTCGATTACAGTGTAAAAATTGAAGTTGAAAACAATTTTTATAATTTTATAACAATGAAACTTATAAAAATCTATGACAACGTTTATATGGAAATGATGCCTATTAGTAAGTAGTAATTTGAAACTGCTGTTTTGAATCACTACGCAAACTCAGCGTGTTGGGGAGTAAAACACGCATAGGTTTGAGTTACGTCTGTATCACGCATTGGTCCTATTATAGTGTCCAATCAAATGCATTACTGATACGGTAAGTTATCTTCAAACGATGTGTTCGCATAAATTAGGGAGAGTGGAAATATGGATATATTAAAAAAATGCCCAAAATGTAATTCTGAATTGAAAATGAACAGTGACAATATACAAGTCTGTAGTGTCTGTAAATATTGGACCAAAAAAGGAACTGCAAGGCTTGATTCAATAATGATTTTCGCATGAGGTGAGGATGATGGAAAAAGTTACCAAACTAATCTGCAAAAAATGTAAAACACCGCTTAAGCGACAGGTAATTGGATCAAATATTCTACACCATTGCAGACACTGCGGACGTGTGACATCCGTCCAGTGAACAATTGATGGAAAAGTGAGGCAATGGAAATAAAGTAAGCCTCACTCTGGTAGAAATCATCATCGTGATCGTTTTAATCGGGCTTACCGAACGGTATCCAAAACGCGGGACTGCTGGATACCGATTGTCTATACATATCTTCTGTCGCCATCATCGGCAGTCCCACAAAATATAAACGTACTAATATCATTATTTCTATAAGAAACAATATATATAGTCATAACAATTAACGCAACTGAAGGAGTATTATGTTACTAATCGGAGAAGCACTAATAGGCGAGGAACCAGAACTCGCACACGTTGATCTTATGATCGGAGATAAGGAAGGTCCTGTCGGACAGGCATTTGCAAACGGAATGACACAACTCTCAGCAGGGCACACACCTTTGCTGTCAGTAATTCGTCCAAACCTGCCAACAAAACCGGCCACATTGATCGTACCGAAAGTCACGGTGAAGGACATGGATCAGGCTGCACAGATATTCGGTCCTGCACAGGCTGCTGTTGCAAAAGCGGTGGCTGATGCTGTTGAGGAAGGAGTGATCCCAAAAGACCAGGTTGAAGATCTTGTTATTGTAGCAAGCGTTTTCATTCACCCGCAAGCAACCAGTTACAACAGGATTTACAGGTACAACTACGGAGCAACAAAATTGGCACTCAAACGCGCACTTGCAAGTTTCCCTGACATCGACACAGTACTCGAAGAAAAGGACCGTGCAGCACACGCAATAATGGGATTCAAGGTCACAAGACTCTGGGATGCACCATATCTTCAGGTTGCACTTGACAATCCAAACATTGATGCAATACTCAATGTCATCAAACAGTTGCCAAACAGCGATCATCTGATCCTTGAAGCAGGCACACCTCTCATCAAACGCTATGGTGTGGATGTAATTACAAAACTCAGGGAAGCAAAACCCGATGCATTTATTGTGGCAGACCTTAAGACCCTTGATACAGGAAACCTTGAGGCCCGCATGGTTGCCGATGCAACCGCAGATGCAATTGTTGTTTCAGCACTCGCACCTATCGCAACCATCAACAAGGTAATCGAAGAAGCACACAAGACAGGCATCTATGCAGTTTTGGACACCCTGAACCAGCCTGACCCTGTGTCTGTACTAAAGCAGTTGGATGATCTGCCTGATGTAGTTGAACTCCACCGCGCGATCGATATCGAAGAAACCGAACACGCATGGGGCAGCATTGAAGGCATAAAGGCATTATCTCCAAAGATACTGGTGGCAGTTGCCGGTGGTGTCCGTGTTGACACAATACCTGCTGCACTGAGTGCAGGCGCAGATATCCTTGTGGTCGGAAGAGCTATCACCAATTCAAAGGATGTCAGACAGGTAGCAGAACAGTTCATCGAAGGCTTGAACAAACCTGAGATCGACCAGTTCAGAGTTATGACCGATTTCTGATTACGTGTGATCTATCACACGTTTTCTTTTTCATTTTTTTTCTTTTATTTTTTTTGGTTTTTCAAGTTTAAATTTAAGTTTCAATCATTAATTATTAATTACTGTTAATCATATCAGTTATTAATTATCAGTTATTTGTTTCACAATCGGAGTAGTTTAAAATGGGTTCAAAAGGTTCAACATTGATCGTTCTAAATCTTAA
>JAUWBW010000023.1 GCA_030609665.1 Methanosarcinaceae archaeon
GATACTATCGCACTTGTGCGCTCGTCGATGGCACCGATCACGATCTTGTCAGGGTGCATGAAATCGTAGATTGCTTTACCTTCGCGAAGGAACTCGGGATTCATGGCAATTCCGAAGTCGTCTCCTGCACGTTTGCCTGAATATTCCTCGATCGTAGAGAGTACCACTTTTTCGGTTGTTTCGGGCACAACAGTACTTTTTACAACTACTATGTGATATCCTTCTTTTTTTGCGATGGCACGCCCAAGGCTTGCACTTGCTGCACGCACGATGGACAGGTCAATGCTACCGTCATCTCCTGACGGTGTGCCGACACAGATGAACGAGACATCGGAGTTGGCGACCGCGTAGTCGTAATCCGATGTTGCGATGAGATGGTGTTCTGCGTGTTTTTTCATCAATTCTTCGAGTCCTTCCTCGTATATTGGTGGAATGCCTGCGTTTATTTGCTTAACTCTCTCCTCGTCGATGTCTATGCAGATAACCTCATGTCCGAGTTCTGCAAAACACGCGGCAGATACTGTGCCTACGTAGCCTGAGCCGATTATTGAAACTTTCATGGTGTGCCCTCTCTTGATTTGTAAATTATTGAAAGGTGTATATTAGGATGACGTTTTGCGGCTTGGTGAGGATATACAGGGAATTTGTACGATATATCGTATAAAAAGTGCGATTTTTGTCCGACATGTCGGCCTTGGGACAAAATTACCCAATCTGCACTCCCATTATTTTGCAGTAAGGGGGAATAAGTGAATTTTGTCCCAAGGTTAATCAATCCCGAAAACGTTAATAATAATAGTAACCGATTGATTACTGAGGTGAATCAAATGTCAAAGTTTCATAAGCGAGATACTGAGCGAAAAGGAACCAAAAAACATGAGGGATTGGAGGATAAACTGATGAAAGATAACCTCGAGGACTTAAAAGGTGATGGCGGTGAAGTTTTAGATTGAGCATCAAAGTGAATATAAAAATACTCGCAGGTGGTACTTCTGAACAAACAATTGAAGTTGAGGAAGATACAACCTACGAATGTTTACTGGACATGCTTGATATAAATCAAGAAACCGTTATTGTGTTGAAAGATGGACAAGCCGTTCCACTCGATGGAACGGTTACGTCCTGCGATTTAACAATTCTAAAAATAGTGTCAGGTGGATAATTTTTATATTCATCTATTTACCCGATATTGTATGCAGATATGTTATTCAGTCAGATCGTTTAGACTAATTTGCTGATATTTTTTAGTTTATCAATAGCTTTCATTGTTGCCTGTGTTTCATCCAGGATCTTGTTCTCATAATGTTGTACGATCCGATCAACAGGTGCTGACAATGAATAGATCTTTGTGGGTCTACCCTTACCCGCAGTTTTCTTATCGTGTACATTGATCCAGGTATTTTTGCGCATATACCGCATAGCAACACTTACTTCTGGTTGTCTTAAGCCTGTACTCATCTCAATCTCCTGAGACGATGCTTCCGGAACATTTGTAAGATATGTCAATGTAGTTGCAATGTTTCTTGACATGCCCAGATCTTTCAGCGCTTCTATAAACCGTTGGTCGTCGTCGTCTAACACTTTTACTTCAAATTCTTTCATAATAACCCCATTCCATAATTTTATATTTCCATATAAGGCACCCTAAATTATCCTTATACTTATATTTACTAAATCATTATAATATTTAGATATATCTATTACTTTTATATTTTTTTAGATTGTAATTTTAATTTGAAATGATGCAGTATCAATAATGTACAAAAGATATTATCGAATCACCTGCAATATCCATTACCTTTCTCTCAAGTGCTTCGTATGTATCAAATGTAACTGCATTCTTTCCACCAAACAGTTCCTCACTGATACGCCTGCCTACAATATCATCATGTCCTGACCTAAGACGCAGGATCGTAGAGCCGGGGTAGATCTTTGTATTATGGGATAAGCCATCAAAGTCGCCATCAGTAATGCCAATAATCGGAACGCCAAACCTGTAGAGAATATCACCTGCAATTGCGGTAGTATCATCCCCCACAGTAACCGCAAATTGTGCATCAACAGCCAGTTCGAAACAATGTTCTGCCGCATGATCGATCATAACCACTTTGCCGCCTATGCCTATATTGCTTTCAACGCTTCTTCCAATACGTGGTGATGATTCACTCCTGCGCAATGAACCGCTTTTGACCCAGGCAGTCTTTATGTCAATTGGAACATTGTTCTCATAATCATGAAGTTTTTCAATCCCGTGCTCTTTAACAGTTCCTCCTGCAATTGATGTCACAAACCCGTTCTCAACCACAATCCCAATATTCTCCGACTTAGCCTTACCAATCACAACACCATTTACGAGTATGTTCTCACCTGCATGCACACCTGATATTTTCCGTATGGTGCGTTGTCCATCAGTTTCGATCTGCACTGGTGTGGCGGTAAGTATGGGCTGTTCCGATATTTTCATACCCAATACGGACGACATTTTCATGGCATGTGTGCATGTACTTGTATTCCACGAGATAATCTCACCATCCCGGCACCCGGGTCTTTCTATCTGTACAATCGGTTTGTTGTCCATATCCGGAAGGTTCGATATGACGATACTCCCAAATGCGCGTCCGGTTTCAGTAGTCTTGCCATGATTTAGCAGAAAAACCACATCACTTGTCGCGGATAGTGTGCCAATACTCTCACTTGGTTTTAAGCGCTGGCTTGTGTCTATAATATTTTCCAGACCAGCATCGATAACTGCCGTTCTTCCCATGGTGCCGCCAAGCTTGGCGCTGACTTCACCTTCAGCAGATAATATATCCAAAATTGCCTTTGCCTGTCCCGAATCGATCACTTCAGGCCCGTGTATAACTACACCTATTTTCATCAGGTTTCATTTTTATATACGAGTTATTATATAGTGTTTGCGGAGCAAGGTTAAAATCATGGATCGCGAGAAAATATCGACTATAAAATTGACAGCGATGACTTTCTTCAAATGTGACATGTGATTAGGTTTATATCCTATGATGTCGAATGTTATAATAGGCAAAAGTCGAATTGTTATTTATTTATCTATCCCCTCTATATGCTCGTCATACGGCTTTTGCCCATTCATCATACATTTTTTAAACGACATTGTATTTCTGCGTATTATATTTCTACTAATATATTCATGGGAATGATTCAACAACACTTTATAGAATCAACTACTTTTCATGCCGCATGAGTGCGATAAATCTGCCATTTGGACATGGCAGTATAAGTGTTAATGTACCAGATAAAAATCTTGCAGACACAATAATGCCTTCTGAATCAGAAATCACAGCAGATGGAATTTCACAGATCAAGGCCGCACTGGAAAATCCGGTGAACTGCAAACAACTTAGTGAGATTGTTGTTCCCGATACATCCGTTGTTATCATTGTAAGCGATACGACCCGCCCAACCCCGACCGCACAAATGCTGCCTCTGCTTTTTGAAGAACTGTATCGTGGCGGCGTCAGGGATGAGAATATCACCATTATTTTTGCACTTGGGATACACAGGAACCAGACTGATGAAGAAATGGAAAGGATCGTTAGCAAGGATATTTACAAAAGGATACGATGCATCGAACATGACAATACACGATGCAGAAATGTTGGTAAAACGAGCCGTGGTACCCCCATAGAGATATTCGAGGAAGTACTGGATGCCGATGTTGTCGTCTGCATGGGAAATATTGAATTCCATTACTATGCAGGATACAGTGGAGGTGCAAAAGCAATCCTGCCTGGTGTGAGTTCAAGAGAGTCCATCATTGCCAACCATAAGATGATGATCGATGAAAAATCTTCCACTGGGCGAATCGATAGTCCTGTGCGGCAGGATATGGAAGAGGCGGCAGAGCATGTTGGTGTTGATTTTCTGTTGAATGTTGTACTCAATAGCAAAAAGGAGATCGTGTACGCAACTGCCGGTCATGTGGTCGATGCGCATCGAATGGGAGTTGTGCAGGTAGATAACATGTACAAAATAAGTGCTGAACCTGCCGATGTGGTCATTGTCTCGCCCGGCGGTTATCCGAAGGATATAAACATATTCCAGGCACACAAAGCGCTTGACAATGCAAAAAATGCAGTTGTTGAAGGCGGTACAATAATACTTGCTGCACAATGTTCTGAGGGACTCGGCAATACAGTTTATGAGCACTGGAACAATGAATCAAAGACGCCTGATGATGCAATAATGAAATTCAAACATTCATTTGAGTTTGGCGGTCATAAGGCTGCACTTATAGCACAACTTGCAAAGAAATATGACCTTTATCTTATATCTGACCTGCCGGATGCTGATGCAAAGAATGCGTTCTTTAAACCTGTAATTAGCGTTCAGGAAGTACTGGATGGAGTTTTGAACGAAAACCCTGATGCGAGGGTGTGTATTATGCCTTATGGTAGTTTGACGCTTCCAATTAGCCGTTGAGTGATTAAGTACAAAAAAAGAAAAGTATCGTGGACTTTTTGAGCCCACGAAATGTGCTATGCAGATCCAAACGAAATAGATTTGTTTATTTTCCGTAGCATTTCTCAATATGCTCATCTGAAGCAGGTTGTGTTGTAAGACTCACAACAACAGCAACAATAATTGCAAGCGGGGTTGCTACCAATATTGGGTCAACAACAGTACATGTTCCCGACAGAATTGTTGCCTTACCAAACAATGCCTGACTAATTCCGAGAGCGGATGCTTCTTTTGCGTGTACGAATGTGAGCCAGAACAGACTGGAAAAAGTACCAACCAGCATACTTGCGATGGCACCTTCTCTTGTCATGCGCTTCCAGAAAAGTGTTCCAACATACATTGGCAGGAATGCTGCTGCACAAAGCCCGAAGAAGATTGCTGTTGCTCTTGCAATGATACTTATTGGAAGTATATATGCCAGCACAACACTTATCAGGATCGTTACTGCAATTCCGATCTTTGTCACGTCAACGGTTTTCCCTGCCTCACCTTTTTTGATGTACTCACGGTAGAAGTCATGACCGATCGCAGTGCCCATTGTATGGAATTGGGAACTCAATGTGGACATTGCCGCTGCCAACAGTGTTAGCATAAACAGGACAACAAATATCTCAGGCATAGCCGCATTTATGAATTCAGGCATAATGAGGTCTGTATTACCTTTTGCAACAGCAACGGAAATCAACCCCTGTGTCTTGTAGAAATATGCATTTGAAAGTGCACCGACCGTGAAAGCGACACCTGTCATCATTAAGATGAATGGTCCACCAACAAGAACTGCCCTGTTGAGTGCTCTGTCATCTTTTACTGTCATGAACCTAACAGCCAGTTGTGGCTGCGCAAGTACTCCGATTCCCACACTCAGTAAAGCCATCGCAACACTCTTTGTTATGAGCTTTGAACAGGCGGAACGAGTTTTCTATGCGATGAGATCAAAAGGGTATAGAGGAAAAGTTACTACAATGCATGAATTTACTCTTAGACCACAGGACTGGCTCTATACGGTAGTGGTTTGTGGGTTTGCTATTTTTGTACAGGTTGCAGTATGGTACGGTACACTGGAGGGAACATGATGCCTACAATAACTATTCAAGATCTGAGCTATACATTTAGTGATGGGACAGTTGCGCTTGAGCATGTCTCGTTCGAGATCGAAAAAGGTGAATCTGTAGCGCTCATCGGTCCGAATGGTGCAGGTAAATCCACATTACTGCTTCATCTCAACGGTATACTGCATAGTGCCACATCACGTGAGTCTATCAGAATCCTTGATGAATCCGTTGATCCAAAAAAGATACATGAGATGCCGAAAAAGATCGGTATCGTATTCCAGAATGCTGATGATATGCTGTTCATGCCCCTGCTTGGTGATGATGTGGCTTTTGGCCCTATCAATCTTGGTCTGGATAAAGAGGAGGTGCAGCGAAGGGTAAAGGATGCTCTTGAGATGGTCGGACTTGCCGGATATGAGCACAGGGTCCCGCACCACCTCAGCGGAGGCGAGAAGAGACGGGCTGCACTTGCCACAGTACTTTCGATGGAACCTGAGATACTTGCTATGGATGAACCTACTGCCAACCTGGACCCGAAAAGCAGGAGGGAATTGATAGAGATATTCAGAAAATTGAAAGAAAAAGGAAAAACGCTGCTGATAATCACACATGATGTAAATGCAATTCCCGAACTCGCAGAACGGGTTATTGTCCTGAACAAGACCGTAATCGCAGACGGACCGACCCGTGATATTTTTTCAGATACGGAAATGCTTGTGGAGATCGGTCTGGATGTGCCTGTGATTACGCAGCTCTTTGAGATACTCCAGTGTTTCGGTTATCCGTGTGATGTGCTTCCGCTTTCAATCGAAGGTGCTGTTACAAACCTGACAGAAACAATGGAGGGCGGGAATGGGCATGTACATCTGCATATCCATAAACATACACACTCAGGAATCTCTTCTGCAAGGAGCAAGTATCATGATCATGCAGAAAAGCATGAGTAAGTGTCGGAGAATTGTCAATTCCTGTAGCAGGGAAATTAGATTTACCTACTCAATGTTAGACTTGACTTTCAAAGATGTTATCAAAAACAGTATCGTACGACTACATAATTGTAGTCCCTATCAAAACATAAACCCTATTGCTATCGATTTATTTAATTTCTCATAAATCGTCCCAAATCCAACAAAGAAAATAATCTGGCTTGCTGTGCATCCATCTCTTCGACCACAATCTCAACTTTTTTGCTCGTTTTTTTCTGCACAAGTGCAAGACGAATATCCCTCAACTTTTCCACAAGTTGTCCTAGACTCAATCCGAGATGTTTGCATTTCCATGCCAAATATCTGTAAAAAATCATCCCAATAATACACAAGAAAATATGTGCCCTGATATTGAAATCCGTATGATGATTTATTGGCCCGACCGGAACAAGAAGCACATCATTCAACAACTTGAAATCATCCTCAACAAGATATTTTTGATTGTAAGTCTTTGCAATCTTCTCGGAATGCCAGTTTTTCAAATCAGTAAAAACAATCGTCTTTCCAAAACCTGCATAGCGTATATTTTCTACCTTTTCATTGATCCAGAACTCCAAAGTAGGTTTTTTCTTTCCTTTTGGAACCTCGCCAACTTCATACTCAAACACTGATCTAAAATCCTTTCGTATAACATCATTAAATTCCCTCACCACACTGCTTCGATCCCTTTCCTTTCCCCTGTTGCTATTCAATCGTCTTTTCAGATCCTCAAGTTTTGACACAATCTTTACCTTACTGCCCTCGTAACTTTTCCTCTGCTTTTTGTACGAAGCTTCGTTGTAAAGAACAACAGTAGTGAACTCAGTTCCAAAAAAATCGTATTTTGTTCGATAACCGTATATTTTATTGCTTTGTGGATTTGTGTACAAATGTTTGTATTTTTCAAGGGGGACATTCAAAAGTTCTTCCGCTTGGTTGTGTTTTGCAGAAGCCACAATATGCATTTTAGACAACACATCTTCAATGTTCACTTGGGAGTTGTTGCCTTTATCAAAAACCAATATCATGTCTTTAGTTGTTATTTTCAGATTGGTTAATCTTTCAGTAAGTGTATCCAGTAGTTCAGGGAATATCTTGGAATCGTGTTTGTTCCCCTCGTAGACTTCATGCATAAACGGCACATTATCTTCAGATACAGCCAATCCCATGCATACTTGTTTCATGTGATTTCTATACTGCTTGTTGTTTCCGTTTTGTGGCAGTTCTTCTCCTTTTTTTATGTAGTTGAACCAGTTGGTTTCATCAAGGAAAAGTATGTGAGGAGTTAGACCTTTTTCTAGAAGTACTTTGCACAGATCGTCTTCGATGTTTTTGCTGGTTTCATGATCAATGTATTTGTAATGGTTGAGGAAGTTTTGACAAGTGAGTTTATGTGGAAATTTCCATAGTAAACTTAACGATGATTTATCGAACCATTTCTGCATTGCATTTTCTGATAATGCCCCATCACATCGGCCTATGATGTTTAAGAGGAGATATTCACCAACCGATAGGCCTTCGATTTTCTTTTTGTTGGTGTGTTTGTTTACTATATCAATGAAGTTCAATTCATCAGATATAGATAGAAGAGCTGCTGTTTTTCCGTATTGAAAGGATTTTAGTTTGATGTGTGGCAATTCTTTGGATTTTCTCATACATTCTATGATCGATTCTGTTGTTCCAAGATATTCTTGCCAGGTTCGTTTAATTTTTCCGTCTACTAGGCTGCGTTCTGAGGCATACCAATAAGTACGACCTTTCAGTTTTTTCTTTTCTAAAAATACCATGGTATAT
The DNA here is from genome assembly GCA_030609665.1 of Methanosarcinaceae archaeon. GTDB lineage: Archaea > Halobacteriota > Methanosarcinia > Methanosarcinales > Methanosarcinaceae > Methanovorans. The sequence continues at coordinate 8,309 of JAUWBW010000023.1, forward strand.
AATAGGGACTATGATTATATAAGTATTTTGATAGATTTCAAATGCTATATAGCTAAATTTATTAATTAAATAGTTAGGGACTAAGTATATGGATGTGCGACGAAGGTGCAAGATGTGGGTTTTTTCAAAAAAACGGATGTTTTTCAGTTATCTTTGAAAGTCAAGTTAGAGAGAAACTAAAATTTAGACAGGATTGCAGATGACACAAACGCGCCGCCAATGATCTTCACATCGACCAAAAAGCCTGCTTCTTCAAACAGTTTTTGCCATTCAGATACAGCCAGGTCGGTACCGTGATGATGTCCTATCGGATCAACTGCTTTTATTTCTCCACCCTCGCGCAACACGCGTTTAACTTCTGCGAGCGCGCGTGGAATGTCATCCAGATGGTGCAACATGAAGAAACACGTAGCAGTATCGATAGAGTTGTCTTCAAATGGAAGATCGTAGATATTTGCGGTCTTGAACTTCACGTTTGTGATGTCAAGCAAGCGCGCATTCATTTCACACTGCTTAGATAATCCGTCCGTAATTTCTATTCCATGCACTATTGAATTAGGATTCTGGCGCGCCATATCTATTGTTATGGAGCCAATGCCGCATCCGATGTCAACAATCGTTTTACTCTTAATCTGCGACAAGACTTCTCCCATCACGGCATTTCTAACGTTTTCCATTTCAGCGGCAGGATAGCGTGCATCTTTTGCATCAAACGCAGTGTAGGGGACAATTCCATAGATCATAGAGCCGTTCAGTGCAAAAAGTCCCTTGACGTAGACTGTGTTGCCTTCCGACTTTACGAATTCGACAACAGATACACCGATGTTCTTTGTGAAACGCTTGTTCCATTCATCACGCTTTTCTGGGAACTCGATGTCAAGTGAGTCATGAACTACAATGTAGTGTGAATAATCATCATAGAATAAAGAAGAAGTCGATGTGGGCTGTGACAGTTCTATCGCGCTGATACTTTCTTTCCACAAGGCAAGTATCTTCAATGATCCTTCATCTGCGTAGTTTGAAACAGTTCCGATTGTTTTTAGTGACATAATACCTGCATTTGTAACAAGTGATAAAAATGTGTTGATTGTTTCAAAAGTATTTGAAACCACAAACCTTATATCTGGTTATTTCAATATAATTTGAATTGATGACAACAGATTATTTAATTCACCTATTAACAATAGGTGTGGCATCCGTTCAGGAATACCTTGCGCTTCATGTCCTTATGTGCCTAGTACCTGCATTCTTTTTGGCAGGTGCGATAGCATCGCTGTTTTCCAAAGAATCCGTATTGAAGTTCTTTGGCGCAGATGCACCAAAATATATCTCATACTCGGTAGCTGCGGTATCGGGAACCATACTTGCAGTATGCAGTTGCACAGTATTGCCGTTATTTGCCGGAATATACAAGCGCGGCGCAGGCATTGGACCTGCAACAACATTCCTGTTCTCGGCACCTGCCATAAATCTGCTTGCAATTGTGTACACAGCCAAAATATTGGGCTATGATATTGGAGTTGCCCGTGCTGTTGTAGCAGTGCTGCTATCTATTGTGGTCGGACTGTCGATGGCAATTGTGTTTGAGCGGGGAAAGGTCGAACGCAAGAAGATCGACACGTTCGGGGAAGAAAAGCATAAACACAGCGCTGTACTCTTTGTACTGCTGCTGGCAATCCTTCTTGTGGGGGAGATATTTACAACATGGATGACGCAGCTTGCTGTGTTGGTTCCATTGATAGCGATCACGATATATGCATCACTTAAATGGTTTAATCGTGAGGAACTTTCAAGCTGGATGGATGAGACATGGTTTTTGGTAAAACAGATCACACCGCTCCTTTTGGTCGGTGTGTTCTTTGCAGGGATCATTGTTGAAGTACTCCCTGCTGAATATGTAGCGTCTTATGTTGGCGGCAATTCCATATCATCAAATCTTGTTTCATCGGTTGCAGGTACTCTTATGTACTTCTCGACATTGACAGAAGTGCCGATAATCAATGCCCTCACACTTCTTGGAATGGGCAGGGGTCCATCTCTTGCAATGCTTCTTGCAGGACCGGCATTGAGCCTTCCTAATATGATCGTGATAAGCAGGATAATGGGCACCAAGCGTGCTTCTGTGTATATTTCGCTTGTCGTGGTTATCGCAACGATCGCGGGATTTTTGTTTGGGTATTTTATTGGATGAAGATAAGAGATAAAATATATACATTGTAACAGATTACAATAAATGATTCATGATTTATCCCATCATGGTTCAAGTCTATTTTAAACAAGTCGCAATATTTTCAAATAATTGTTTAAATAATTCATGAAACTGCTGATAATCTCTGACATACACGGCAACAAAGAAGCACTTGACGCGGTACTTGAAGTTGAACACGATGCGGTTGTGTGTCTTGGCGACCTTGTGGACTACGGTCCCGCACCCGCCGAGTGTATAGACCGCATCAGGCAGGCAGGCATCCGCACGATCATGGGAAACCACGATAATGCGGTTGCAAATAGGGTGGATTGCGAATGTGGAGATACGTATAAGCACCTCTCGGTTGCAACCCGTGAGTATACCTGGGAGCAACTTGATGATTCTCACATTGAATACCTAAAGGGTTTGCCGGCGGATATGGATATGACATTCAAAGATGTGATAGTACATTTCACACACGGCAGCCCTCGGTCGATGTATGAATACATCGAACCTGAGACTCCTGATGAGGAGATATTGGAGATGATACAAAACATGCACGCAGACGTTATTGTCATCGGGCATTCCCATGTCCCGTTTATCAGGGAGGTCGGCGGTGTGACTATCATAAACCCGGGTTCAGTGGGGCAATCACGCGATGGCGACGCGCGCGCGAGTTGTGCGGTCTTTGATACAAAGACGCGGGCAGTGGAAATTATCAGATGCGAGTACGATATAGATTCGGTCTGCGCGCAGATTCGGGAAAGGATGCCGCATGCGGATGAGTTGACTCAGATATTGGAACGAGGTCATTGATTTTTGGAGCAATGAAAAAATGGTAACAATCACAGTTGATGTGGAGAAATGCAATGGCTGCGGCGCGTGTGTTGATTCATGCCAACGCAGGGTACTGGAGATACAGGATGGTGTATGCGTTGCGGTAAAACCCGAGATGTGTCGATTTTGTATGCTGTGTGTGGCAGCATGTAAACCAAAAGCAATTAGTGTTGAGGTTTAGATAATTAAGGACTAATTTCAGGAAGTATATCTATGTCAAATTGTTCGTGTTTCAGTCCGGAACTTGCACACAGGCACTTAAAAATAAAAAAAGTGATCTGCACAAGGTTCGATGTCCGGTATGCGGAAAGGAGTACACAACTAATCGGGAAGGAGACGAAGTTGTTTGTTTTGATTGTGAAAAATCCGGCAATTATGTTAAAAGCAATGAGGTAAAAATTATGAAAATCGAAATACTGGGGTCTGGTTGTGCAAAATGCAACAAGACAAAGGGAATCGTGGAAAAAGCTGTTTCACAAAGCGGTGTGGAAGCAGAGGTTATCAAGGTTGAGGATTTTGATAAAATTATCGCATACGGTGTTATGATAACGCCTGCTGTGGTCGTTGACGGTGAGGTCAAAGTCGCAGGAAAAGTGCCTAGTGTGGATGATGTTGTGAAGTGGATCACCCAATAAACAGTCAATTTTTTGGAAATATACAGGAGAAATTGACATGGGTTTTGATTATCAAAATGAATTGGAGTGGAGTGGAGAACTAAAAGGTGTTCTTTCACCCGGTAATGGAAAAGACGATATTAAGGTTGCAGTTCCGCCCGAATTTGGTGGACATGAAGGCTTTGTAAGTCCTGAGGATATGTTTGTCGGGTCAATGAATGCGTGTTTCATGACTACGTTTTTGGTCTTTGCCAAAAAGACAGGTATTGATCTTGTTTCCTATAAGTCGAATGCTGTCGGGCATCTGGAAAAGGTGGGTGGCAAGAATGTTTTTACAAAAATTGTTGTAAGACCTCAGATCAAAGCAAATGCCAGTCGCGACGAGATCATGGCAGTTGTTGATCATGTCAAAGAGTATTCAATTGTTCTAAATTCTATAAGAACCGATGTCGAGATTGAAGCAACGATTGTAAAGGAATAATTAGAGGGGGGAAAGTACACTGGCAGAAAATCTGGAAATGGCAGACAAAGTGAAATGTTCATGCAAATCTGATAATGTTGGCATATTCCCATGTGCCAGCGCATCAAACGTGGGTCAGATCAGCAACAAGGTGGGAGTCGAACTTGCAAAGAATGGTGTCGGCACAATGATGTGCACAGTCGGTATTGGAGGACACCGCCCCGGGCTTGTAAAATCAGCCGAAGGATGCGACTGCATAATTGCGATCGACGGCTGCCCTGTAAACTGCGCAAAAGAGACGCTTGAACACGCAGGAATTAATGTGGACACGCATATTGTGGTGACAGAACTTGGCGTCAAGAAAGATTATAACCTTGACATAACGTCTAAGCAGGTTAAGGATGCGATGGAAAAGGTTGTCGAAATTCTGTGAACAAATGTGATTGATTTAGTTGAAATCAAAATCAGTATAATAACTACCGACATAACCGCCGCAGGCGGCACATTCTCACGCTATTGACCTGCTACAAATACGCCAAAATATATCCATCACAAGTGCATTACACTTTTACAAATAAAAATTACGTTAATTGTTGGGATGCATTTATATTTTAGTTATTATGAAATATGCCGCCTGCGGCGGTTCAAGTTCCTTTTTTCTCATTAACCAGCCTACAATTCAACAATCTCAACATCCAATGTAGCAACATCAAGAAGCGCAACCGTTCGCTTTCCTGTAAGCACGCCCGATGTCTCCCCTGGATTGATTACCGGCGTGCCCTTGATATTCTCAACTCCGGCGTCATGGGTGTGTCCCCGAACAACGATATCGAAATCACCTGATGCTGCAAGTGCTTTTACTGCGGCTTCATTTG
>JAUWBW010000233.1 GCA_030609665.1 Methanosarcinaceae archaeon
TCGGTCCCGACATATGAACTATCTGACAGAATATGTGATATTAAGGAAAAGACGCACCTGAAAATGAGTGCTCACACCGGAATTATCAATCAGGAGCAGGCACGATCCCTTTCCACATGGCTGGATATGGCGCTTGTTGACTGTATCGGAAGTGATGAGACAATATCCCGCACACTCGGGCTTTCGAACACTGTCAGCGATTATGAAAATACACTGAAGTTCTTAACAGGTGAAGGTATCCCTATCGCGCCGCACATCATTGTTGGTTTGAATAATGGGATGCTTGACGGGGAATTTGAGGCTATCGAGATGGTCAGGGGATATGACCCTGATGTTGTTGTGATCGTTGTATTCATTCCAACAAAAGGCACGGCAGGTGCAGGTTCACAGCACCCTGCACTTGAGGATGTTGCTTCCGTGGTGGCAAAAGCGAGACAGTCATTCCCAAAAACACCGCTGTCCCTTAGTTGCGTGCGCCCGGGCGGCAGGTACCGTACACAACTTGACGAATGTGCGATACTTTGCGGCATCGACCGTATCGCAGTTCCAAGCCGCAGTGCGTATAGGTTATGCGGTGACATCGGTCTGGATATACAAGAGGTGGAGAACATGTGCTGTTCCTATGATCCGGGTGATTGAATGAAACTCGCAGCCACGTGCAAGGACATCAAGTTGATGGCACCTGATGATGCTATGCTTTCATTTTTCAAAAGCCCGTTTGCTGCACATGAAACAGGTAGTGCTGTGGATATCGCATACGGAGATTTCGGAGGGGTAGCACATTCACCGGTTGACGGTGTTGTTGTGGATATCAGGGAATTCGATACGCCTACGCCGTTCAAGGACCGCGATTTCAAGGAATACCTGACAGCGATACGCTGTGGCGAGTTCATTGTAAAAATACTGCACGTTAAACCTGATGTGGAGATCGGGGATAGTGTGCGTTGCGGTGAGGAGTTTGGCACATTCATCAAAAGCGGTTATTTCTATTTCTGGAATTTTTCCCACCTGCATGTGGAGGTGCGCATGCCGGATGATTATCTGAGGGCAAGCAATAACATGCCGCTCGATATTCCGGTTGGGGCAGTAAGTTCTTCAAAAGATAAGGATGGGGTTGGAGTAGGCGGTGTTTTTGAATTCAGCGGCGAGGTGGTGTTTTCTGATGAGCGGTATGCACTCATTGATTGTCCGGATCATAGCAGTGGCGGTGATTTGAATGGTTATTCGGCTAACGGATACTTGCTTGATGGATTCATACCGGCAGACGAACACGCTCTGCACAGGTTTGGTTTGATTGGGGGCGGTAATAATGATCTGCCGTTTGAAACGTTTAGGTCGATTGGTAATTCACACATGGTTCAATCATCCGGTGTGGACCTTAGAGTTTTTGATGAGAAAAATCATCGATTGCCTGTTGCAGGTGCATCATTTATACTGTTTTTCGGCAATCCTTTAATAAAATTAATTCCTACTCGGTATGGTGAATCTCTGCCGCAATGTGGAAAAGTGACAATTATTTTATGTGTAAGATAGGTGTTTTTATCACGATTTATTTTCACTTCTTATCCTAATAATGATTCGATTTGAATTTTTCTCCAATAATCTATTTCGTTGCTAATTTCATTTAATTTGGTAATAATTACTTTTTCCAAGTCATCTTCGTGTTGCTCCACATCATTGAAATATTTGCGACTTAAGAAAATTGCTGTATCTCTTGGAATATTGAGCTCAATCATTCTTCTTGCTATTGGCTTATATGCTCCTGTTTCAATAAAGGTTAAAAACATACTATCTGGAACTTGGATATCATAAAGAGGTTTTAACAGCATTGGCAAGCCAAAAGATATTTTATTTTGTATTAAGTTAATTCTTTCCTCTATCTTTTCCGGGGTGTCGAAATATTGTTTATTTAATATATCTTTCAATGATGTCTCTTTCAACCATTCTTTAGCACTTATACAAGCTGATTTAATGAAACTTTTATCTGAACTCCTATCGCTACCAATATATCTTTTGTAATAAAGGGGATATTTTTCGCTCATTTTAATAAGAATAGTTGTTAAGAGATCTTCAATTTGATTATCTGTTATCGCTGTGGGAATATTATATTCATTTCGTTCATTATATAATTCATTTAAATCTAATGGATCCCAATAACGATTTTTGTAGCAAATTTCAACAGGTACACTCAATGAAGCCATGGAAGAACTAACAGTATCCAATAGATTTTCATTTAGCTCTATTCCAACTGATTGTAATCGGTTTTTAGCATTCACCTTGTGTTTTAGAATCACTTGCCGTATATAAGTCAAAAGAAAGGAATACTCTTTATTATCCTCGGAAGGTGGAGTGTTACTAACAAGACAATCATCTATATTTTCTTTATTTTTTAAATATTTTTCACCATATCCAGAATGTAATTCTTTTTCTGCTTCTGGAAATAATTCCGTTTGATTAATTTCTTTATCAAATGCCACTTCTTCTAAGACAAATGTTCTTCCAATAATGTCTTTCAATAATCTACCTGCCCGTCCCCTTAAATTTGCGATTTCATAATTGGTCAATGTTGGTTTTATGCCATTTCGTGCATTTATAGCTAAATAGGGATTTCTAATAATAACATTTTGCGCAGGCAGATTAACACCTTGCATCAAAGTCGTTGTACAAAAAACATTATTAATCATTTTGTCTTTTATAGCTCTTTCAATAACTGCTCTCACATGGGTGGGCATTTTTCCGTGATGATAAGCTGCCCCTTTTTTAATAGTAAAACATA
>JAUWBW010000046.1 GCA_030609665.1 Methanosarcinaceae archaeon
TTCACCTGCAGAGGCGGCAGGTTTTGAAGAAGGGATGTATATGTTAAGTATCGACAATACAACAATGCACTCTTCTGAAGAGTTTATCCTATTCATGAATTCCACACAGGCAGGCCAGACAATACATGTTGAGGTACTGCCAGCAAACCAGACGCTTGAACAGTATCCAACAATCGGATTTGACGTAGAACTTGCCGAATATCCAGATGGAGTTGATGGAAAAGGATTCCTTGGTGTATATTACGGTTTAGATGGTGTAAGAAGCACACCTCTTGGTATTTCGGTCGGAGAGTTTCCGGCAAATACATATCTCCACATGCTTAAAAGTATCCCGTCAATGCTAAATGGCGCAACCGGATGGATCATCATCTTCGGACTTCCGATCATTGGTTTTGCAGGAGAAGGATTTCCCGGATTCAGTGGTACACTCGCACAGTTCTACCAGCCTGTCGGATGGGGTGAACCACTCGGAATAGGACTGTTCTGGATTGCAAATACGCTTCTTTGGGTCGGATGGCTGAACTTCTATGTAGGACTTTTCAACTGCCTGCCTGCCGTACCGCTTGATGGCGGACATGTGTTCAGGGATTACACACACTCATTCGTACTTCGCATAACAGGTGATGAAACAAAAGCAGAACGATTCTCCGGTGCACTTGCAGGAACTTTTTCACTGGTAGTGCTTGGATCATTCCTGTTGATGATATTTGGACCATATATTGTGCACGGATTTTAAGCATCCGTGCATCCAAATATATCACAACTGCTATATTTATATCATGAGTGATAATACGATATCTTACATGATATGAACATAAGGATGATGCCATGAGATTTCCAAAACTTGGTAGCCGCAAGTCAATTGTTGTATATGCTGCAACTGTGGTTATATTGACGATCATTTACAGCCTGATCTTCATTTATCTGGCTAGAGTGGTAGAACACCAGACTGAGCATGCAGACCTTATAACTGCGATTTATTGGGTCATATCCAGTATGACCACAGTCGGGTATGGAGACGTGGTCCTAACTTCGAATGTCGGCAAAATATTTTCCGTACTTGTCCAAATATCAGGTGTGGTGATGATATTCGGCCTAATGTTCCCACTTGTGATCACTCCATGGCTTGAGAGAACGATCAAAGTAATACTGCCCACACAGGCTCCTGATGACATGAACGACCATATTATTGTATGCGGCTACAACCGGCTTGTGGAGACACTGATCGACGAACTGAAAGATCATGGTATTTCGTTCATCATTGTTGAAGACGATGAGCATTTGATCCACGAATTAGTGGAAAAGGATGTACCCTGTATATTTGGCTCAGCCAGTGATGAGAAGGTTCTTGAAAATGCAAATATCGATACAGCAAGAATTGTAATTGCAAATGATACCGATGAGGAAAATGCAAATATAGTGTTGACAGCACGTGAATTTACTGATGTAGAGGTCATTGCAATAGTTGAGGACTTATCCAATGCAAAATACCTGAAATATGCGGGAGCAAGCAGGGTCCTTTCTCCAAAATCCCTGATTGGTCGCTTCATTGGTAAAAAAGCGGTTGACCCATTTGTGAATAGACTGACAGGTGCAACCGAATTTTTCGAGGGAGTCAGCATTGTGGAATTCCCGTTATACCCAAAAAGTCAATTGATCGGGAATACCCTTGGAACTTCTGCGATCCGCGAGCGAACTGGTGCAAACGTCGTAGGAATATGGAAAAGCGGCAGCCTGTCCTTTAATCCACACGCAGGAGATATAATAAAAGACAATTCTGTGCTTCTTGCAATCGGTACTACTGACCAGCTATCCGAATTAAAGAAATTGACACGATGATGATTACTGGCCAGATATCAACAACAATTACTAAATGGTGAATAAAATGATCGAAAATGGACACCTGATCGTACTCGGATATGGGGATGTCGGCAAGCAGATCGTGGAAGTGCTTCAGGATAATGATGTTCGTTTTGTAGTTGTCGATATGAATGAACATGTACTTGAGAGTGCAAACTTTGAGTATGTGATAGGCAATGGTGCCGATGAAGATGTCCTAAAGGAAGCAGGAGTGGAAAGTGCATCTACAGTGATCGTCACACTGAACAGTGATACAGATGTGATATTTGCAACGCTTATCACACATGGATTGAACCCGGAATCCACCATACTCGCAAGGGCAAATTCGGTAAAGTCCATTGATAAAATATACAAAGCCGGTGCAGATTATGTTGCCTCACTTTCAATCGTAGCAGGTCAGATGCTTGCAAAAATAACTGCAACATGTATGGATAGTGTTTGTAAAGATATTGATGAAGATATCATGCTCTATGAGGGTATTGAGATCGAAAAACACTATGTGGATAAAGGGTCTGATCTGATCGGAAAATCTGTTGCAGAATTGAACATCAGACATACTGTTGGTTGCACTATTATTGGAATTAAACGCGATAGCGAGATAATTACTGACATTGTCCCTTCAATAATGATCAAAAGTGGGGATGTTGTGGCTGTAGTGGGGAATAGGGATCAGATCTCTGCGTTTAAAGAACATTACGTTAAGTAGCATCTCTGACTTTTGTATAGAGTGGTTTGGAAAATGTTATTATGGAACTTATTACAATCGCGGTAATGGTATTCTTTGTTGCAGCGATCTTCTCAATGCTGGGACTTGGCGGCGGTATTGTATATGTGCCGATGTTCTATTGGCTTGGTATAGATATGCTGATCGCGATCCCAACAGCCCTTTTGCTAAATGCCGTGACATCAAGTTCAGCCGCAATTACATATCTGAGGAAACGGATGGTTGATCTGCACACTGCAGCTCCATTTATCATAGCGTCCACAATTGGAGCGCCTGTTGGTGCTTATTTTACAAAAATAACCTCTGTGGAAACTCTCCTTTGGGCTTTTAGTGTTGTGCTTGTTCTTGCAGGTGCACGAATGATATTTTCCAAAGCCGGCGAGAGTAATGAGACAATAAATGCAACCTCTGATGTGAAAAAACATGCAGTGATAGGAGTAACTCTTGGATTTTTCATCGGAATGGCATCCGGACTGCTTGGCATCGGCGGAGGCACATTCATCGTACCGATATTGGTTGCACTTGGGTTTGGGATGAAGCGTGCATCAGCAACATCGGGATTTATTATGATTTTCTCATCGATATCCGGTTTTTTGGGACATTTGGGGACAGGACATCTGGATGCCGAATTGATGATATATACAGCCATAGCCGCATTCATCGGAGGACAGGTCGGCTCGCGCCTTATGCACAGCAAGATGAGATCAAAAACCATCAAGCAGATGTTTGGTGTTGTGCTGTGGATAATGGTAGTTAAGATCATTGCCGGACTGCTGTGATATTAATTGGAAAGTAAATGAAAAGTGGACTGTTGAGTCTCTGTGATGCCGGATCTTCGACATCAAATTGATAATTTTGTCTGCTTGGTCTTTGGAACCAAACCGCTTATATCAACAATATTTTTGAGCATCTCAAGCAACATCTCGTTGGCCAATGCTACAACATGTTCATCATTGGCAGCAATTTCATACGCAATATCAGATAAAGACACATCGATTTTTGAAATATCTGCACGGAATTCCTTAAGATTTTTATCCTTGGATTCACGCACAATACAATTCGGCATTTCCAGATACTTCATGATGTGCTTTTGGTTAAGTCCTGCCAGATTCAACTCACAATTAAAAACAGGTCTCTTAAAAAGTGCAGACATAGTAAAAACCCCAACAGGCACACGAATATCAAGATCAAGGTTCCTTAGATGAATGGCAATCAGTGAATATATATCCTCGAATAACTCTTCATTATCCACATGTGTATAAACCTTTGACGGCGGTATCTCCACCTCATTGAGCCTATCAAGATCACGAAGAGCGCGAAGATATCCGGTCAATACAAGCCGATGCTCATTAAACCCCTTATCTCTCAACTCGCGAGTAATACCACTAATTGACAGTTGCCTGCCATCCAAAATTTCATGTATTTTTTCGTAGAGATTGCTAGACATATTACCATTACCTGTATCATCATTGGTAACAAACTTGGATAAACCTATTGGTCGATTGGCAATGTTTGCTATTTGTTCTAGTGGCACAGTTCAAAAATCCAGTTATTTCAATGAATATGGATCAAAATTTCACCGCGGAGTACACCCACCTCCGACGGAGTTGAATATCTTTAAGTTCATCTGCGGTTCGTATATACCCCTTATTGCAAGAGCATCAAAAAAAGTATGACTGGTATTTTTATTCTTTTGATACCAGTATATCTGTTGCTTTTATCACTGCTTCGACTTTGTCGCCTTCTTTTAGATTAAGTTCTTCTACCGCTTCTTTAGTTATCATCGAAGTTACGAATGTAGACTTGGAGATTTCGATTTTCACAGTAGCAACAACATGGCCGATCTCAATTTTCGTTATAACGCCTTCGATTTTATTTCTTGCACTTATTGTCATATTAATAGCTCCTTACTTTTGCAATCACTGCCATATGGCACAACTGCAATACTAAAAAAATATCATATACTTTAAATATGTTGCTATGAATGGATATGAGTAGTCTCATAACTTTTGACTCTATATTTCTCATTGCTAAGCAGCACATACTTTGATGCCAGATACAAACTTGACTGTCGGAAAAGTCCCACAACATGTTATAAATTTTCCAACAATGTGAGATAATCAAAAAGCACTATTGGATAAAATGATTTATCAAGATTTAGAAAACTGTGGAAATCACTTGATTATGGGATAGTGCCTGTTCTAGTATATATTTTATAAATATATAGTGCGAGTTAATCCGAGCATAGCGAGGATTTTCTCGTAGTATATAATTTATAGAATTATATAGTTCGAGTTAAATCGACCGAAGGGAGATTTTTCTCGTGTCAAATACACACCAAATACATACCAATTCATGATATCAAAGGGTTATTTTTAAGAACAATGATTGCTATAAATGACAAATCTTTTATTATAAATATAATAGGATGTGATAGTTACAAATGAACATGAACTTAATACCAAAAAAAGTCTTTTTCACAAGCGGAGTCGGAAGACACACAGAATATCTCGAATCATTTGAAGTTGCACTTCGAAACGCAGGGATCGAGAAATATAATCTTGTTACTGTAAGTTCGATTTTGCCACCACATTGTATGATCGTGTCAAAAGAAGAAGGACTTGCCGAATTGAGCCCGGGTCAAATCGTTTTTTGTGTAATGTCAAAGAACTCTTCAGATGAACCAAGCCGATTAATAACATCATCTATTGGATGTGCAATTCCAAAAGATATCAACAAGCATGGATATGTCTCTGAACATCATGCCTTTGGACAAACAAAAGCAGCAGCTGGCAAATATGCAGAACAACTTGCAAGAAGCATGTACCATACATGGACAGATGAAGAACCAATAAAGACTGTACACATCGCAAGATCAGCCAATGTAGAAGATGAATTACGATGGACCACTGTATTGTCTGCAGCAGTTTTTGTTATATAATTACTGTTTTATGGAACTTATATGAACCAAAATCCATTCACCAATAACCCAACCAATCCTGTTGATGTAAGAGATCGTTCCATAAGTGAACTTACAGATGCAATGCTTGCTACTGGATTTCAGGGCAGGAAACTGGCTGAATCGATACAGGCGTGGCACAATATGCTGAAAGAAAATGACATCACCATCCTTATGGGACTGACCGGTGCAATGGTGCCGGCAGGTATGCGAAAGATCATTTCCCACATGATACAGAACAGGATGATCGATTGTCTTGTGAGCACAGGTGCAAACATATTCCATGACTGCCACGAAGCACTTGGCATGAACCACTATGTAGGTTCACATTTGGCAAACGATGAAAAACTGTACGAACACGGTGTGGACAGGATATATGACGTGTTCGCTGTTGAGGAAGAATTCAGGAGTGTTGACCACCTTATCGCCGATTTTGCAAAAACGCTTGAAGACAGACCATATTCATCAAGGGAATTCATGTACATACTTGGTAAGGAGATCGCAATACGCGGAGGAGATGACTCTGGGTCTGATTCTGATTCTATAATTGTAAGTGCATACAAGCATGGTGTACCCATATTCACTCCTGCACTGTGTGACAGTTCGATAGGGATAGGACTTGCGATTGCCAGAAGGGACGGATGTAATACAAATATTGACCAGATCAAGGATGTTGATGAAATTACACAAATCGTTGAGCGATCACAAAAAACCGGAGTTGTATATGTGGGCGGAGGAGTTCCCAAGAATTTTATACAACAGACCGAAGTTGTTGCATCGATCATGGGGACAGATATTGGTGGACATGATTACGCGATACAGTATACAACCGATATGCCTCACTGGGGCGGGCTTTCGGGTTGTACGTTCGATGAAGGGGTATCATGGGGCAAGATCGCACCGCAGGCAAATAAAGTGCAGGTCTTTGTTGATGCCACGATAGCATTGCCTATTGTTTCCCATGCGTTGCATGAGAAGATCAAAGGGTCTGATCGTTCGTATCCGGCTTTTGAGTGGAATGGAAATGACGGTCTTGAAATTGTGAGATCGGACGCATAATCCACATCATCTTTATTAACATTAAGCACCATATAAACAGGGTACAAGAACGAGGTCAGCAAATGGGCAAACGCACACGAATTATTAACGATCCTTCGGAACTGGTTCCTTTTCTCCGAATTTTTGGATCAAGGACACACAAAAATGTGTTTGATGCACTTTCAACAAAGTGGATGACAGAGGATGAACTGGAAGAATTTATGGGCAGCGACGTTTCGAACAGTATTAGTATTTTGAAGAAAGGCGGATTGATTGAAAGCCAATGGCGCATGCCTGAGCCTGGTAAGACCCCTGCAATGGAATATCATACTTCATATTCTAAAGTGCAAACCAATTTCCAATGTTCTTTTGAAGACATGAGCGATATCGTAATGCTGTCATTCAAGCCTTATGAAGACTTTAGGGAATCCATTGAACAACTTGAAACACTTGTTTCTGAAGGAAATCAATCAATGAGTAATCTAGTTCGTGCATTTAATCAGTCACCATTGTACATACGTTCATTAGCACGCCGTTCTGATAAATTGACAGTTATGGGGCAAAGGGTCAAAATGAACGAGGATGTAAAATGATCGAAATCCTGCACAGCAAGAGCGGGATCACTAAATTTCAGATTTTGACAGAAGTTGCTGCACACCAACCAATCGTTCGGCAAAAAGAAATTGCCGATAAGATAGGAGTCACGCCGCAAGCTGTGTCCGAGTACATCAAAGAGCTTGCAGCCGAAGGGTTCATCAATTCAGAAGGACGGGCACGGTACCGAATCACAAAGAAAGGTGTAGAGTGGGTGCTGGAAAACGCGAGTGAAATGAAGCAATATGCGCGTTTTGTTATGGAAGACATAATCAGTCATGTGTCAACCTGGACTGCAATTGCAGAGGAAGATCTGCAAAAAGGCGATTCAGTATATCTCAAGATGTATGAAGGACTTTTGTACGTAAGTAACAATGATGTAAAAAATGCAACCGGGATTACGATATCCGATGCAAAATGTGGAGAGGATGTCGGTGTTACGAATCTACATGGCATGATAGACCTTGAGAATGCAAATATTACAATTTGTAAGATTCCAAGGATCGGACGTGGTGGATCCAGGAATGTTGACCTTGAGCGATTGAGAACACTTGCAGCATCAAAACCATATATTGCCGTAATAGGAGCTGAATCTGTTGTCGCATTGAAGCGGATCGGCGTATCACCAAATGTTATGTTCGGTGCAAAGGAATCTGTCATAGAGGCTGCATTCCATGGCCTGTCTTCGCTTGTTGTGTCAATTGATGAAGAAGTACCTTCACTTCTGAGCCGATTGGAAAAGGATAATCTGGAATATGAACTGGTTGACCTCAGTATTCACCCGGAGTTTTTACAGACTAGTGATAAGTCATGAAAATAATCGCAATTTCTGATACACACTTACATGGTGCATCAATTCCCCAAAATATCCTCGGTATTATTGAAGACTATGACATCATTGTTCATGCAGGTGATTTTACATCCCTGGAGTGTTACAAGGTTTTTGCATCCACGGGAAAACTAAAGGCAGTCTGTGGAAATTCAGATGATGCAAAATTGAAGAACCTGTTGCCAGAGCGGATCAAATTTGAAGTGGATGGCGTCAAGATCGGTGTTGTGCACGAAGGTGGATTGTCTATTACAAACACTACTGCAGTGCGCTACCTTGCTCTTGAGATGGGAGTGGATGTCCTGATTTTCGGACACATACACAGTCCGCTGATTGAGAAAAATGATGTTATGCTCGTGTGTCCAGGTTCTCCAACATCACCCAGAATGGCAGACCCTACTGTAGTTGAATTGATAATAGAGAATGGCTCAGTTTCTGGAAGGATTATCGAGATTGAGGGGGAATGCTGCGATTATGTGGCATTCTCACGCAATCTCGAAAACTCTCAAAAAAATAATCGATGAACTTATTGTTCACGTAGTCTCAATCTTGAATAAGACTCCAGAATCCTGAAGGCTTAGATGCACTTTGTCTCCAAATCGAAGAATTTCATCTACATCTACATTATCACCCCAATTGTAGACATAATCATAAGGACCCTGCATTGGCTGAAATCCCAGAGACATAAGCCTGCGATTAACATCTGACGGACTGGCACCATTGCTGTTAAACCAAATTAAGAGAAACGTCTTCACATTAATCACCTCTATGCACCAAAATGCTGCTTTTGTTTATCATGCTTTTGGTCAAAATTACTGCGCCGACTGTGGCGCAGTAATACTGTTCAAAATTCAAGTCTTCTTACTGATATTCCTTGAGTGATTCCAGAGCCTGTTTTACCATCATACGATAATGTTCAGCATCAGGATCGTAGTGTTCAACAGCTTTTGCAGCATCGGATCCATCACCCTCAAGCAAATTGAGGCGGTCCAGTGTCTGTTTTGCTGTGTCCAGTACCCACAGATCACGGGTATTACCATCAACGATCTGTATCGATTCAGGACGCACTGATGTTAGAACATCCCCATCACCTGTTGTGTATGTACTTGGCTTTCCTACGATTGCTACAAATGCAGGTGTTTCACATTCGACAAGAACTTGTGCGGCTTCCGGCTGGTACTGCCCTGCATATACCATAAATGATCCGGTGGGGTCTGATACCCGCCCACGCCAGTACTCTGAATCAGTACCGATATCTTCCTTCTCAGTGAGTGTCCCCACAATCAACATGCGGTTAACCTTCGCACCGGTCGGGGTGAGCAAATACTGCGGAGCATACTGGTCGTCACCGTCTTTGAACGTCAGGTTAGATTCCCTGAATTCCTGGGCAAAAACCCTTCTTGCGACTTCCCTGAAATATCCTGCCATTTATGCCACCACCAGTTCTGCGAGTAGACCATCAATTAATGCACTGTCCACCTGTGATTCCTGATCAATTGAATCCACAAGAATACGCTCGAATTTTGCTCCGGTGACAGTATAATATCTGCCGATCAGTTTCTTTTTGATCATATCCAAAACTACCGCCTGATCAAGAGCATCAGCAGCCATAGCAATCGCATCGTCGAGCGTTATTCCACCAACTTGCTCCGTAAATTCACGGTTTAGAAGCGCCTCTTGTGTCACAATGCCGTCGTCCATAATTGCCTTGATGCGAAGATCATACAAACCTTCGACCTTACCGTGTTCAGTGCATGCCCCTTTTGTAAGTGCGCGGTTACATTCAGGACAGCGTTTTATAAGTCCTGAACCGGATTGAATATCGACCAATGCGCCGGTAAAGGTAACATCTGAGGTTCCGACCTCTATATCCTCGTCGATCTCTTCTATTGAGCTGTTTTTGTTGAGATTAATGTTGATTCGACCGTTCCATTCACTTGAAATTGCATTACTGAACAGGTAGCATTTTCCTTCTTCCACATCGGGAAGCTCCGCACTTTGCCAGTTCGTGAATTTGATCGTACCGCTCTCATCACCGATCAACCCGACCTGTGAGATCGATTCATGATCATTATCCCAGAGCTGGACGATCTTACCTCTAAGACATACCCACTTGTCAACCTCTGAAATGTCGGCTGCGTTTACCTGCGGTGATTCGGTGGACGGACCCGGGACATCTATATCCATATCCTCATCAAGCTCTTCAATTGAACTGTTCTTGTTGAGATTAATGTTGATTCGACCGTTCCATTCATTTGATATCACGTTCGTGAACAGGTAGCACTTTCCTTCTTCCACATCTGGAAGGTCATCACGTGCCCATTTCGTGAATTTGATCGTACCGCTCTCATCACCGATCAACCCGACCTGTGAAATCGATTCATGATTATTATCCCAGAGCTGGACGATCTTACCTCTAAGACTGACCCACCTGTCAGCCTCTAAAATATCGGCTGTGTTCACTTGCGGTGATTCTCCCTGCGGCGGTTCGCTCTGTCCTGCAAAGTAATCACTTTTGGCAATATTATGTTCTTTTAAAAAGTAGTTGACAACACTTCTACGCGCTTCGTCTATCGGAACCCTGAACTTCGTAATAAGTTTATCCAGTCTTCCTTCAATATCCCCAATAGGAATTTCTACACCAAGTTCGAAGAACTTGTCTTTAATCTGTTTGGCTGTTTCTTTCATTTTATTCCTCAAGCCTCTTGTTTGTATTTTGTTTGAGAGGCAAACATCAATACGCACTATTTGTATATATACCTGAGCCAAGCGGGGTGAAAGTATTCAATTTACCCACTCAATGTTAAAGAGAAACACAACCATCCAGAATTTTCAAATTGTCACACCTGCTTGCCCAATTACTTATTCACTCATTTCATGAGAAGATCAGAAACCACCTTTGCAGCATCCCCTTCTCCTATCACAGTGACCATATCATCAAATTCCAAAACCAGATTTCCGTGCGCAATGATCGATTGATCGCCTCTTCGGACCATCATCAGCAGACT
>JAUWBW010000074.1 GCA_030609665.1 Methanosarcinaceae archaeon
GTGATAATCCCTCTGAAAAATATAATCGGGATATGGATGCAAAGAAAAAAGCATTTGGTGAGCAAAGCAAGTATTCTTTAGTTGAAACGACACATTGGGAATTCAAAGAAAAGGATTTTGACAAAAATCTTCAAAACAAAATATTAGGCGCGTTAAAAGAAAAGTATCCTGACAAAGATTTTGAAATCTCGCCTGTGCCTTATGAAAAACTGATTAATAAAGTGTGGAAGGATTGTCAGGAATCTATGAAAAGATTGCCTTCAAACATTGGAACTTTCATAACGATTGCAAAAACATACCGTTTATCACCAGCAGAAATCGAAAAAAGATTGTTCACTGAAAGTTGGTCTCCAAAACAAAAGGCATTTACTAATCTGGCTATCAAGATTTACAACATTTATGAAAGAGAGTTGCGGTCTAATAATCAAATAGACTTTTCGGATATGATCAATCTCGCTGTAAAAGAACTAAAGCAAAATGAAGATTTATACAAAGATGCTTTTGATCACATTCTCATAGATGAGTATCAGGATATCAGTGCTCAAAGGTATGAACTCATCAAATCTTTAATGGGTAAAAATAGTAATTGTAAGTTATTTTGCGTTGGTGATGATTGGCAAAGTATCATGGGTTTTGCAGGCTCTGATCTTGATTTCTTTGTCAATTTCTCTGATTATTTTGACCATCCTGCCAGAACTGATCTAACTGTGAATTATAGAAGTGTTAAATCAATTGTTGATACCGGTGCAGAGATTATAAAACAGAATGGTTCTTCTCAATTGAAAAAGAAAACAACTGCCAACGATAAAAGTTTGATACCTGTGAAAGTGTATTCATTTGAACAGCAGTCTACTGATAAATCAAATTATAACAACCAGATGGATTATTATGATCAGATGGTTCAACATTGTGTCAATGAAATTGAAGCATATTGTAAAAATGGACATGATCCGGCAGATATTATGATTCTTGGTCGAATCGTAAGCAATATCATGTTCAAGGAGAAATTGTTGAAATGTGCAAATATCAATGGAGTGAAGATTTCCACTGAATCAAGATATTTTAATAGCACTCCTTTTATGTCAGTTCATAGAAGTAAGGGTTTACAAGCAAAGGTTGTTTTCATTGTTGATGTTGTCGAAGGTCTTTATGGATTTCCAAGTGAATTAGAAAATCCTGATATTTTTGAGCCTGCCATCAAAGGCAGGAGGAAAGATAAAGAGGAAGAAGAAAGGCGATTGTTTTATGTTGCGATAACAAGAGCAAAGGAAAAAGCAATAATTTACACACAAGAAGGTAGGGAAAGTAAATTTTTGGATGAAATTAACAAGCACGTGATTCTTGAACAAATTGCATCTTAAAGAAGCATAATGGTAAGTAAAATATCCTCTTAGTTCAACTTCACTCAACTAATCCAACAACCATTTCCACAAAGCCACAAACCTGATACTCTTATCACCATGCATTTCAATAGTCTCCACATCATCCGTGATTATCATACCCTCACTTAACCCGAACTCATCCATAGCTTCAAGCAATCCCGCAACCTCTCGCTTCCGATTATCCTCTGTTAGGGAATAGCAGACCTGTATCGCCTGTGTAACCTCTTCTCCCCTCATAACCAAAAAGTCGCACTCATTCTTGCCACTATAATAATAGACATCCCCGTCCGCTTTGTATAGTTTCAGGAATACCGTGTTTTCATAAAGTTTGCCTAAGTCTTCACTGAACTTGAAGCTCACAGTGTTGCGGAGTCCCTGGTCGATGGCATAGACCTTGCGCGGATTTACTTCCTGTTCCTTGAGTGAATATGAAAATCTCTTCACGAAAAAGATCATATAAGCATCGCTGAGGTGATCGGAATACCTCTCAACACTGTTCGGGCTAATTCCTGTGAAATTCGCGATTTTCCGAGAAGATGCCGGGGCTCCCACATTGGTCAAATAGTATTTCGCAAGACTTCGCAATTTATCAATTTTTGTAACCTTGTGCCGCTCGGCGATGTCCCGAATGATCACATCATTAAAATATTCGCGCAGGATATCGGTTTTACCGTCCAGCAGGACAACAAGGGGGAATCCGCCGGATGAAAGATAGTTTCGCATCATTTGCCTGATCTTCAATTTATTTGTCACAATATCCAATTTTGTCTCCAATTTCAGATCGTTGAATTCCAGAAACTCCCTGAAGGACAGCGGAAATACATGGATATCGACATGCCTGCCCGTAAGTGCAGTACCAAGTTCCTTGCTTAGTAACTTTGCAGATGAGCCCGACACAAAGACATTTGCACTCCCTTTCTCATGCAGTGCGCGCACAAAACGCTTCCAGCCTTCAATGTGCTGGATCTCATCGAGGAATATATTTGGAGTATCGGTTGGCTGTACGATCTCCAGATATGCATCAAATGCATCAATTAGAAACTCGATCGACAACTCGTCAATGAATTTTGGTTCTTCAAAATTCAAATAAAGGAAATTCCTCTTGTCCTCTCCCCTGTCGATCATTCTTTTGATGTGTTGTTTCATCAGGGTGGATTTCCCAGACCGCCTGACTCCTGTTATGACAACGACCTGTTTTGTTGCCATCATATCTTCAAATTGCAGAAGATATCCTTCCCGCAAGATTCCGCAGTCAGGAGTTTGTGACCAAAAGTTCCATTCGTCAAGGATCTCGATTATTTTTTCTTTTTCCATATTTGGAGTTATGCTTTATATATTGAAAAGTCCATCGGTCACTTTTGCCCAATATTGACTCATGGATATAGTCACTTTTGCCCAATATTGACTCATAGACATTACAATTTAGCCAAATAGCCTATTTTTAACACTGAGGCAATCCGCCGCAAGCGGCGCATTTCCTCGCCACCAATCTACCAAAAGTAAACGATGGGCAATTTCATGATTAAATTCATTCGAAAAGGACGGTTTGAACTGTCGATCAAAAATGAAAATATGAGTTTATCACTGGTGCTAAATTGCAGTTTTTTAGCAATGGCAGGATATGCCGCCTGCGGCGGTTATGCCGGATTTGGTTTCAGATTGGGCAATCAGATTAATGCACTGTCTTGTCAGCTATACAAAACTCAAAAAAGAATGGGCCCGCTGAGATTCGAACTCAGGACCTCCGCCGTGTGAAGGCGACGTCATAACCGGCTAGACCACGAGCCCACGTTTTAAAAATTATCTCCAAAAACCATGTTGGTCGATAGAGTACACCATAATAGAATTAATCGCCTATAAGGATATCGCAAAGCAGTACGAAAACTAATGGACAGGATGAATAAGATTGACAGGATACAAGTGGCTCGCCCCATCCTGTAAATCCTGTTCATTCCGTCTTATATTTAACCACTTAATGTTGGGGAGATCCAAACTGATCTTTTTAATCACCGTGCTTCATAGCACGATGAATCATCCACAATAACGCGTGCAACTTCACCAATCTCACTGCACATAACCTTGCGAATGTGTGTAATATACTTTGGCTCCAACTGGATCCTTGCCATTGTCATCTCGCGCTCTTCGTAGAATATCTCATTGCTTTGAAGCACACGGTGTGTCGATATCTGATGCTTGAGCACTCTTGCGAGAACGCCAACTGTGCCGGCAGTAATGTCCTGTCCACTTGTATGGGTCAGGAAGACATAATCACCTGCATTAAGTCTTAGTGCAGCAAAGAAATTTTGCGCGTTTCTAATCTCAATTGTTCGCAGGACATGATTCCTGAGTTCTGTCATAACATTTTCAGATATTCCTGTTAATGTAATATACTCCATCATATCACCTTTTTCATAGTATATAATTTATAGAATTATATAGTTCGAGTTAATCCGAGCAGTAGCGAGGATTTTCTCGTGTAATTATCCATACATAGGGAACTCTTTTCTTGGCGCTACGGGTTGCTCTGTTGTCCTGACGTCCTCGGCAAGTTTTTGCATCTCAATTTCTATTTGTTCTGCCTGCTCGATCAAACTTTTGGTGTTTATCGAAAGGTTATATAACGAGTTGAGTACCTCAATGACAACAACTGCTGCTCTT
Source organism: Methanosarcinaceae archaeon (assembly GCA_030609665.1). Taxonomy (GTDB): domain Archaea; phylum Halobacteriota; class Methanosarcinia; order Methanosarcinales; family Methanosarcinaceae; genus Methanovorans. The sequence continues at coordinate 4,041 of JAUWBW010000074.1, forward strand.
GGATCAGGGTTTTGGCTCTGTGTTGCGCCAAGAAGGCTTATTGCAGGGATCTCATTCACAAGACACTCCCCCATGACACTCCCGGATATGCCTGATATCGTACCCATCTGGAAAAGTTCTACCTTGTCCTTGATCTTCTCAAGCATGTCCTTATCCGTTGCCGCACCAAAAACCTTATGCTCCTCACCCATTGTCGCAATTCCGGCGATGGATACGATCTCTTTGACGTTTATGGATTTCGCCCACTCGACAAGAGCCTTGCTGACATCATAGGATACAGAAGGATTGATTGGTATATCGGATACCACGATTATCAGATTGTGTTCTATACTCTCATATATTCTAACAGGCATATTTATAAGACCCTCATATAACACCGCGATCGGAGGGAAGTATCTTGAATCGATTGAACCAACGTAGGTCATATCCAACTCATCGATTATCTGCTGGCTTGCAATGTTCCCAACAAGACCAATGCCTGGAAAACCCTCGATAAGCACCGGATTTTCTAATTTTATGTCTTTTGTGACGATCTTAACATCACTATCATCATAATCTGTATCTGACAAATAATCACCTTAGCATGATTCCATTTATTCCTAGATAAATAAAAACAAATCTCATAGATAAGTACATCGCTTTATCATGGAAAAAATAAATACCCGATGTTATACAGAACAAACTGAACAAGAAAATCTTCGCTGACGCTCAGATTAACTTGGAGTACATAATTCTACAAATCATATACTACAAAAAGATAAAAATACATATAAATATAGATGCAGACCTAACCAATTATACGAAAACATACAAGGGGCATGAACATGGAAAGATCAATCATATATTTTGATGATGTCGGCAAGCAGAATACAGACGAACTTGTCAATGCAACAGTGAAACGTGCAGAAGAACTCGGAATCAAACATGTAGTTGTGGCCAGCACAGGCGGCGCCACAGCGATAAAGATGGCGCAGGCACTCAAAGGCAAGGATGTAAAGGTAATCTCCGTGACCCACCAATACGGGCTGCGCGAAGGCGGAAAATGGGAAATGGACGATGCAAACCTCAAGACGTTGGAAGATCTGGGTGCAGTAGTTACCACGCAGTCGCACATGTTCTCAGGAGTGGAGCGCGCGATCTCAAAAAGAATTGGCGGTGTCAGCCGTATAGATGTCATCTCTGACACCCTGCGCGCGGTCTTTGGTAAAGGGTTCAAGGTTGCACTTGAAGTCGCCATGATGGCAGCTGATTCGGGACACATCCCTGTTTCAAGTGATACAGAGATCATCGCGATCGGCGGCACACGACAGGGCGCAGATGTTGCGCTTGTGGTACGACCTGCACATTCCCATGAATTTTTCAGCATGCAGGTCCGCGAAATTATTGCCATGCCGCGCGCGAAGGAAGATTAAAGATCAGGTCGCGAAAAATATATGACCACAGAGTGACAATCTCTATTTACTGACAAAGGGAGTGGGTAAATGAAAGATATAACTATATCTGCAGATTCGATAGGATCAGACCTTGAACCGATAGTGAAAGCGATCCATGAATTGACCGGGTTACCGACCACTGCGCGCAGCCTTAACAAAATAGGCATCCGCATGGAAAAAGGGAAATTGCAGGATGCTGAATACACAGGTCCCGTACTGGAAGAAGTGTTGCGCACCAATATGACCACGCGTCGCGTACCGAATGAAGGCGTATACAAAGGTATGCCGGTTGTAGTATCCCCTATCAGGAACGAAGATGGAGAAGTCATTTGCACTATTGGTGTCGTAGATATTGTTGGTGCCATAGACATCTCATGCACATTCAGTGAATATCCAGGGGTCATCGCAGAGGTCGAAGCGGCTAAAAAGCGAAATTAGTGTTGAGTCAAACATACAATGTCGCTAGATGGAAAGGGTCAAGGCAGATGCGAAAAATGGCGCGACCACACGCGCGCAGCGCGGCACGTTCCAATACCATGAACATGAAACGAGAAAATGCTCACTTCGTTCGCATTAACTCGGAGTATATCTTTATAAAACATATACACTACAAAACGGATTTCAAGCGGTGTCGTATTTGCAGATATGAGAATTGCATGTTTTTGGTTGTGGGTTTGATAGCAGTGGAATGCGCCGCCTGCGGCGGGGACTGATGCACCGACTTCTTCCGTTTAGGTCAATTGATGCGCCTCTCTCTTTAACATCGGCACCCGCATGTACGCACAATTTGCCTGCGAGTACTATGTGTCTGTGCGCTGGCGGCGCTGTGTAGAAACCTGTCGATCATTTTGGAGTTTAGAAAATTATGCCATATGATCGATTCCCTTCATAATCGACACTTGGAAGTTGACGCGACACTAGCGATTAAATGGTTTGAAAACGATATCCAAAATCGTTATATGCCAGAGTGAATAGTTACAGTTGATGAAAATTGATCTAAAAGAAACCATACATCTTCTTGCATCACTTGTGGTACTTACGGTAGCATTCGCATACCCTTCAACAGAACCAACCATGCTGGCTGTGATTGCACTTAGTGTTGGTAGTGGTTTCATATTTCATGAACTCGGGCATAAGTTCACAGCCCAGCGCTTTGGATATACTGCAGTCTATGAAGCAAGCCCGATGGGACTCTTGCTTGCTATTTTTCTCAAAATAATAACAGGGGTCGTGTTCGCAGCACCAGGCGCGGTCATGATACGAAAACGCCAATCATATTATTCAAATGACGACAGATACTACGATATGCTCACACAATCACGGGAAACATGGAAGATCGCGCTGGCAGGCCCATTGATCAATGTGGCGCTTGCTGTTGTGTTCATGGGAATCATGTTTTTATCAGACTCTGCGCTCATGCAAACCATGGGTCTTTATGGTGCATACGTAAACGTTTTTCTTGCAGGGTTCAACATGATACCATTTGGACCGCTTGACGGCGCCAAGGTCTTTAAGCACAATCCTGCCATGTGGGGATTTGTCGGATTGCCGCTTGTGCTGATGTTCCTTATTATCTCAGGAATCCTTTGATACTGTCTCGGGTGCGCTATGAACTTTCATATCGTCCAGTTTATCATCAGCGCCTTCTGCATCATCCTGCATATCGATGATATAATCCTTATTGGTAGCAGATGTCAGGACTGATGCGGATTTTAATGAATATGCCGTCAGCAATACAATGATAACAAATACTAGTGCACCAATCCCAAAAGCCGTTATTGAATCCATGGACCGGTTTTAGAAAAAAAGAAAAGTGAAAAAAGAAGTGTCCAGTGGACACTTTACTGTGGTTTCTCGTACAATTTTGTCTTTCTTACAATATTGCCTTTCTTTGAGTGAGCCTGCCTGAAGACAGTATCATTGGATTTCTCGATCTCCCTTGCATCAATTGCAAGCTGTGCTGCTGCGCGCATCATCTCATGACCTGTTGCGGTTGTGAGTGTTACCTGCTCGATGTCTTTCATCATGAAGCATGCAGGGAAGTTGATCTGTGCAACCTTGTCAGCCATGTGCAATGCAGCAAGTGCTTTTGCTTTTGCGTATGGGTTAGCGAATCCTGCACTCTCGATACATTTCTCAGGTTTTGCGAGAATATGTGGAAGTTCAAGGTCCTTGCCGGATTTACCAGCATCCACCTGTGCAGCAACATCGTCAAATGCTTCCTGTATGAGTCTTACTACACCACAGGTTGAAAGCACTTTCATTGCATCAGAATTGAATGAAGCCATCTCTACAGGGTCAAGGAACTCGGTCTTTGCACCGATCAGTGGATCAACGGTCATGATGATGTAACCAAAGCCTGCATCTTCGAGTGCCTTGCGGTCATCCTTCTTTGTCGGTCCGTCCGAAATTACGATGCATGGTACGTCCTTATACAACTCTCGTGCAGCAGTTGGCCCCGGTGCACTTGAATTTGGACTGATCATGACGTAAAAGTCAGCATCCATCTTCTTAAGGTATTCAGTTTCTGCAGCTTCATCCTTACCCATCTTTGGACCGGTTCCTAAAGAACGAATCTCGATGCCTTCTCTTGCTGCAATCTCATCCTGGATCAAGTCAATAACCTGACTCATCCCTAAATTTCCCAATTTAACAAATCCTATTTTAGCCATTTTGAATCACACCATTGAGATTACCAGAGTTGCTTATATTATTTTTGGAAT
>JAUWBW010000087.1 GCA_030609665.1 Methanosarcinaceae archaeon
ATCAAAAACAAGGCGCTTGACCCTTTCGAACTTGGTGAGATGAACGATGCGAGACTATTTGAGACCATGCGCGCAGATGAAGGGTATGCAGGTGAACTTGCACAGCGCCTCGATGAACGCAGGCTGTACAAACGGGCATTATATGTTGGTTTTGAATCGGTAGGCGAGAACGTGTTGCGTCATAGGGGTAATGTGGAAAGGGTTGAGGCTGAGATCGCAGAAATGGTAGGGATCGATCCTGAAAACGTGCTGATCGATATACCAAAGGCTCCTGATATTGCGGAGATGAAAGCGCTGATAAAGGTTGACGGAAAAATGCTTCGTCTGGACGAAGCATCACATGTTGTTGCAACCCTTGAGCGGGCACATAAGGATAACTGGAAAATGGGAGTGTACACCCCAAAAGAACACCGCGATGCCGTCGGCAAGGCTGCTCGTGAGTTCTTTGAAGTGAAAAAGACCACAAAGCAGTTCCGTTTGAATGAATTGTAAGAGTGTGAGGGATATTTTGCAGCCGATCAAACAGAATGTAGGCAGGGCTGAACTGGTCCTTGACCAAAAACAGATCGGGAACGATCATGTAATAACACTTACCGGAGGGGAAGAACACGTTGGTGCTGTTGCCGTTGGTTTGTTCGATGAAAAAAGCGCGCGCGCGTCTGCATCCGTGATCACACTTCCGGGGCACAGGGACGAGGGAATTGCACTGGACGGTGCGCGGCGCGTCAGTGCAGTTACAAAGGCAGCAACGGTTTTTATAGTCGGCATTCATTTAGACAATATAACGAAGGATGAAATTGACAAAATAATTGTAGCTTCAAAACAGATAACAGATAAGTTCATAGATTCACTATAACTAAAATAATACTTATAATTATGATTATAAATAAAGGGGAAAAGAGAGAGAGCTTCATGGAAATCGTAATTGGGATAAGTGGTGCATCGGGAGTGCAATATGGTATCAGGTTGTTGAAAGTTCTTGCTGATATGAAGATCCGGACACATCTTGTGATATCAAAATCTGCAAAACAGATTATACAGATCGAGACCGATTACTCACCTCTTGAAGTGGAGGAACTTGCATCAGAGGTATACGGCGAAAAGGATTTCACTGCATCGATCGCAAGCGGGTCGCACATGTTCGATGGAATGATCATCGCACCATGCAGCATGAAAACACTGGGGTCGATCGCAAGCGGTATCTCGGACAATCTCATGACACGGTCAGCAGATGTGTGCTTGAAAGAAGGGCGCAAACTTATCCTGATGACACGAGAGACCCCGCTCAGCCGCATCCACCTTGAGAATATGCTTCGGGCACAGCAAGCCGGTGCAGTCATACTTCCGGCATGCCCTGGATTTTACTCAAAACCGCAAACCATCGAAGACCTAATCAATATCATGGCCGGACGCGCACTTGACCAGATGGGGATCAAAAATGAACTCTATAAACGATGGGGTTGAGCAGTGACAGAAAGTTACATGAAACACTCATTCCAGACCGTCTATACGCTCTGGCTTCGCGAGATGCTTCGATTCAAACGTTCAAAATCGCGCATTATCGGTGCTGTGGCAACTCCGCTGTTCTTCCTTGTGATAATGGGGTCTGCACTTAACACGACAATCAGTGTCAGAAGTGGCAGTTACATTGACCACATGACACCGGGCATTATTGGGATGTCGATACTATTCTCTTCGCTCATGGGCGGAGTGTCCATAATCTGGGACCGCGAATTTGGATTCCTAAAGGAAATATTGATAGCACCTGTCAGCAGGTTCTACACTGCACTTGGAAAAGCACTGGGTGGCGTAACAACAGCGATGATACAAGGTCTTTTGCTAATGATAATTGCCGGGTTTATCGGAGTCGAATACGTATCGATATGGGGCGAGTTGTTCAGTATTTTGATAATGCTGTTTACGGGACTTGGTTTTATCGGACTTGGGATCGCACTTGCTTCAAAGATCGAATCTCATGAAGGATTCCAGATGGTTATGACATTCATCACATTTCCGGTGCTTATGACGAGTACAGCGTTCTATCCGATCGAGAACATCCCTAAATGGTTGAGTGTACCGGTTCACCTAAATCCACTCACCTATGGCATAGAGGCTTTGAGATGGGCACTGTTTGGGGCATCGGAGATCCCGATCATGCAATCAATGGCTGTGATTATCGTTTTTGCAGTAGTTATGGTCGGTATTGGAGGGTGGTCGTTCGAACGTGCAGGTGCATGATTATTATACAGTTCTGTTTCACGAAGTGTGATTTTCTCTTTTGTTACGTAACCTTTTTAACCGATAAAATCTATTGCAGAGGGTACCTTTCTGGGATAGTAGGGTAGCCTGGTCGATCCTCGAGCGTTTGGGACGCTTGGACTGCGGTTCAAATCCGCGCTATCCCACCAAATCTTTTTTTAGATTTGATTGTTGTCACATCGATTGCTTTTATTTACAATTGTATATACTGTATAGAAACCTTTTTTTAGTTCTTGGTCAAATATTGTTTGGGGCAGTACAATGGTAGAAATATCTCAATTGAAAAAGAAGATCGAAGAACTGGAAGAACTTCAAAGATATAATCGTGGACTTATTGAAGCCAGTATTGATCCGATGCTGACTACGGATAATGAGGGGGTTATCACTGATGTGAATGAGCAGATGGTGAATATAACCGGACACTCACGAAAAAGGCTCATTGGAACTCCTTTTAAAGAATATTTTACAGATCCTGAAGAAGCATCTGAAGGCATCAAGGAAGCACTCGCCGAAAAGATGGTCAGGGATTATGAACTCACACTGGTATCCCAAACAGGTAAAGAGATCCCTGTATCTTACAATGCTACTGTATTTACTGATGCAGGAGGGAACGTAAAAGGTGTTTTTGCTGTTGCTCGTGACATGACTGAATATAAACGGCTTGAAAATGAACTTAAGAGCTACACCGAGAATCTGGAAGTTATGGTTGAGGACCGCACCGAAGAATTGAAGATACAGCAAGAGAAAGAATCTTCATACAATCAGATCATGACTGTATTGAACGCATCTATTGACCTGCACACAATGCTGACAGACGGATTAAATGAGATCGTAAAACACCTGAATGCGCCTTTTGGGATAGTCCATCTTTATGATGCCGAAAATAATGTACTAAAACCGGCAGCAACCCACGCTGTGAAAAAAGAGTTATTGACTGATCAATTCGAAGTGGGTGAAGGTATTCCGGGAGAAGCTGCACTTGAGCGCAAAACACTGATCGTTAAGGATATACCGCAAAATAAGAAATACCAGATCAAGTTTGGGTTTATGGAAGCTGACCCAAAAACCATAATGAGTATTCCAATTGTTTTCCATAAGAAACTTCTTGGAACGATCGTGATTGGATTCATGACAGATGTTTCAGAGGATACACAACAGTTCTTACAGCGGGTCGTGAGCCAGTTTGGAATTGCCATTAACAATGCCCAGTCGTATGTAATGGTTCAGAATATGGCACAAGAACTTCAGGAATACTCAGGACAACTTGAAAAATCCAACCAGTTAAAAGATCTTTTTACAGATATCCTGCGCCATGACCTGCTCAATCCTGCCGGACTAGTACGCGGTTTTACAGATGTCCTGATGAACATGGAAACCGATGAGAAACACAAAGAGTTGCTCAATAAGATACACAATAATAACGAAAAGCTCATCGATCTTATAGAAACAGCATCGAAGTTTGCAAAACTTGAAAGTACAGAGGAACTTGAATTCGTGCGCAATGATATTGGCGCGATCTTCAAAAATATTGTCGATAATTTTGAACCACTTGCAAAAGAGAAGGAAATGGCGATCGAGTTCCTTGCAGATGGGGAATATTTTGCAAAGGCGAATCCTATTATCGAGGATGTGTTCTCAAATCTGTTGTCCAATGCTATTAAATACAGTCCCAAAGGCAGCCAAGTGGTTATCGATATTCAAGACACTGCCCCCGACTGGAGAGTTTCGGTCACTGATTTTGGATTCGGGATCGCAGAAGAAGACAAATCAAAACTGTTCCAGCGCTTCAAGCGTGTGGATAAAAAGGGAATCAAAGGAACGGGACTTGGGCTTGCAATTGTCAAGCGGATCGTTGATCTTCATGGCGGGGATGTGGGTATTGAAAATAATCCTGAGGGTCAGGGAAGTGTGTTTTGGGTAACGGTTGAAAAAGCGTGATTACGGTTGAAAAAGCGTGATTACGGTTGAAAAAGCGTGATTACGGTTGAAAAAGCGTGATTACGGTTGAAAAAGCGTGATTACGGTTGAAAAAGCGTGATTACGATTGAAAAGGATTGAACAATAATTTGCCCCAACCTGTTCACAATCCATCCAGCAAAGCAGCCAACTCATCACTGTTCAAATAACCATTGCTAACGAATTCCCCATTACTATCAAACACAATCATATTCGGCGCATTCGTAACCCCATACTTACCTGCGAAATCCTCATTCAGCGCCCAATCCATTAACACAACAGCCGCCCTGTCACCAACCGTGTTGGAAATTGATTCAACTATGGGCTGCTGGTCTTTGCAATTTGAACAAAAGGACTCATAGAAATAAACAACTACGGGCTTGCCGGTATCAAATGCATAATCAATGTCAGGATAAACATTGGTCTCTGATACTATCGTTTTTTGCTGCGGCTTTTCAGTGCAGCCCGATAATGCCATTGCCGCGATAAGTACGATCACAGATAAGACCAACGTTTTTACATTCATACCACTCACTCAAGAAGGATCTCAACCCTGCACTTAAAGAGTGTTACCTTGTTATCATCAACTTCAACATCGAAATTCTTTACATTCACCTTTGTGATATTCTTCTTGGATTTGAAGATCGGAAGTTCCGATGCATCATCCACTGCACTTTTCAATGCCTCTTCCCAACTATTTGGGGACGAACCTATTGTCTCTATTATTTTTACTACTCCCATATTATCTGCCTCCATTTTCCATCATCTATACTACAGCATTATTGAATGATCATTCTACTTTCCGTCTCAACACAGAGCCGTCCCGCATGTGGACAGTGATATATTTCTCCTTTTCTTCCTCGACCTCATACTTATTGTAGAGCATCGATTCCACACGCCCGATGTCAAGTAAACTGCGAAGCCATGCACTGTCATTCCCCTTCATCCGCGACTTTCCCGCAGGCGGGTTTGTTTTAACCTTCCTTTTTGAATATATCGCACCGCCTTCCATCTTTGCACCGACATATCCCTTTGCGTCCCTGAACACCAGCGCGCCGCCTTTCATGTACGCACCTGCAAACTCACCGACACTGCCAAACACTGCAACAGTCCCGCCATCAAGATGCGCACCTGTGTTCATGCCGCCGTCGCCTTTGATGATTATCGTGCCGTGTCGCATGAGCAGGCCAGTGCCGTTGTACGCATCTCCTTCGACAATAATAGTTGCCATACGATCGCACCGTGCTCCAAGTGTTCCGCGAAGGATGCCATCATCAAGTGTCAACCGCCGCTCATTCTCATTAAAGTTGTTCGATACAAGCATATCGGCATAAAGACCATTGCAAAGGATATCAGTGATCGAACGGAACTTTCGATATCCCTGAACATCAGACCCGACCTCAATGATATTACCAAAAGGCTGCGCCACATCTCCGCTCACGTACAGCGTACCTGACACCATACCCATTCCAGCTTCTGCGCCGACATTCCCGTCAACGAACACGCACCCGGCAGGTTCGGAATTGCCACCCCCACCAAAATGTTTCAGGTCAACACCAAGACTGTAAGCGAACCGCGCACCCACATCGCCTTTGATATGAATGTCCGAGCCGCCTCTTACAGCATCCACAAGATCAGAGTATGTGAACTGTGTACCAGACTGGTGCGAAATTACTGAAGCGGGGTCAAGTCGCTGGTTCTGCCAGTAAAAATCAAATGTGTAATCACACACATTATCAATCGGCGAGATTAGTTCGATTTCGATGTCCATTGAATATATCACCCGTGGATGAGTGCAGGAAGACAGCGTGTGCAGACCCAGATACTTTCCATTTCATGCCTCATTGGGAGGAGATATCTTGTATCTTCACCTTCGCCACAACTGAAACACTTGATAGAGATGTCCGTTGTCTTTTCATGTGCCTCTGCTTTCTCGGCATTGAATTCGACAGTCTGGCGTTCTTCAATTGTTATTGCGCCTTCGGGACATATCCCCATACAAAAGCCCATGCCATCACAGAGTTCTTCTGATACGACCTTTGCCTTACCGTCGATTATCTGGATAGCGCCTTCGGCGCAAGGAGATACACACTTGCCACAACCGTTGCATTTTTCCTCATCTATATGTACGATCATACGCTTAACCATTTATTTTCATCTCCTTTGATCTTTAATGATGTGTGCCTTCAACAACTTCGATTCCCGCATCAGTGATCGTCTTTCTGATCGAATCGATGTGTGGGCACTCAGGATAATCTTCCATCTGCATACATGAACTCAGGTGTACAACATCAACACCCATTTTTTTGATGGATTTGACCAGACGATAGACTCGCCGTCCCGAACAGCCTCCGCAGGTGAAAAAGGCAATCATTTCTGCGTTTTCATCGTAATCTTTGAAATACATCTTTCGTTTGTTGAACGCCATGAAGCATCCAACACCCGGGCAGGTTTCAGATACTATATCGCACCTGACAACTGCGATCTTTGTGGGTTTTTCTTCTGTGATGATCTTCACCTCGTTCTAAACATTTATTTATATCATAATAATCCTGACGGAAATAGGATGGGATGCAATTTTCACGGAGGGATCCATTCCGCCACTACCACTTAATTAGTCTAAAATAGGATATAAGGATTTCTGACTTTTATCAACATAACAATGATAATTAGTTTCCACGTGTCAATGTTGCTATTTGTTCTAGTATATATTTTATAAATATATAGTGCGAGTAAATCTGAGCGTCAGCGAAGATTTTCTCGATCAGAATACTGATATATTTTCATGGAAGATGATAACTTGGAAGTGCCCCTCGCGCGCTCTACGTCTGTTGGTTGGTCACACAGCACGTTTGTGGTTTTTTGTCTGCCGAAAACAAGCCCGAGTACCCTCATTTCCGCTTAAACAACAACCAGTTCCTGTTTTTCTTCTGCCCACCGAATTTGGTCTTGATGAGCGCATACCTGCCCTGCATTTTGTTGCCTGACAGTTCGAACAGTATCTTTTCATTCTTCCTGAAGTCTTCGACCACAAGCTCGCCCTTATCCCATATCGTTACTGTCCCTGCGCCGTATTGCCCCTGTGGTATCTCGCCTTCGAAATCTGCGTATTTCAGTGTGTGGTCTTCTGTCTGGATGGCGAGCCGCTTGATGCCTGATTTTGTGGGCGGTGTTTTTGGGAGCGCGAAACTTTTGAGGACCCCGTCTATCTCAAGCCTGAGGTCGTAGTGGTGGTGTGATGCGTTGTGTTCTTGTAGGACAAATATTTGGGGCATGGGTGGTGGTTGTTCGCAAAAGTGGGTATATAGTGTTATTAAAGAAGATGAGAATCAAGTATTTCCTTTTTGTTTAACGTTTATTAAAACGCATATTGAAAAATAAACTACCCCAGTTCTACCAATACTTCATACCTTCGATCAAGTATCCGATCGATTACTTTTAGATCAGATTCTCTCTCG
>JAUWBW010000185.1 GCA_030609665.1 Methanosarcinaceae archaeon
GGTGCAAACGCCCTCGGGTTGCCCATGCCTGTGCCTTTTGCCAATGAAGGCATCTATGACTCTCCCTTTGCCTCAAATATCTCATTCAACTCATCAAGCAGTGCAGATGCGATGAAATGTTTTTTGCCACTTATGTGCAAGGGTTTGAGCACTTCTCTGCCAATTATGTAAACCTCATTCTCATCAGCACCTATCCCTCCTTTGCCGACTTCATTTGCGACGATCATGTCAAGTTTCGATTCATTAAGAGTATTCCACGCACGTTCCATCAATTCATCAGGTGTCACACCGGTTTCAGCCTTGAATCCGGTTATTATCAGATCAGGATGTTTCCCTCTGGCTTCCTTTATCAGTTTTCGGGTAGGTTTGAACTTAAGGACAAGTTTCTCTCCGGACTTGATCTTACTAGATGCAGCATCGATGGTATAATCAGAGATCGCTGCCGCACTGATAAGGACATCATATCCTCTTTCAAGTTCAGCCAGTACCGCATCGGTCATATCATTGGCACTTTCAGCAAATATCTCTTTAATTCCCGGGATCCCAATACGGTTCTTGTGGACAATGGTCACATTTGCACCGCGCCTGTACGCTTCAAATGCAATCTCAATACCGGTTTTTCCAGATGAGCGGTTTGTCATTATTCGGATCGGGTCGATCGATTCAGCATTTGCACCGCTTGTGACGATAATCCGTTTACCTGCGAGATTCCGGTTTCCAAGTGCACGCTCGGCACCCAGCACAATCATCTTGTTCGTTGCGAGTTTCGCGATCCCTTCCTCAAGACGCGGATCAATGAACGTAACACCCCATTCTTTCATCGTCTCGATATTTGCGGTCACAGCCGGATGGTTGTACATTGCCCCGTGCATAGCCGGAACCACGATCACAGGAATATTTGAACCGATCGCAGTAGTTGCGAACGTCGTAACAGGCGTATCGTCAATCCCATGTGCGATCTTACCAATCGTATTCGCGGTAGCCGGTGCGATCAACAACAAATCTGCACGTCCCTTTAGCCCGCAAAATTCGACATGCTCTATCTTTCCTGTCAGTTCTGTAATGACCTCGTTCCCTGTTGCATAACCAAGTGCATCAGGATGGATGATACGCTCTGCTGCAGGGGTGGTCACAGCATAGACATCGGCACCGTTGCGTATCAATTCCCTTGCAAGTTCGACAACGCGAACGGCTGCAATGCTGCCTGTTACTCCTATAACGATCGTTTTGCCGGCAAGTGATCTGCTTGTTTGTTCCTTGATCCAGAGTGTAGGATGTGAATTAATATTGGTCATTGCACACATCTTGGTATTATACTAATAAGTAGATTGCCATAATATCCGCAAAGAAACAACAAAAACCAAAAAACAATATTCGTGGTGTGGAAATAAGGAGCTGTCAAAAAGTTTGGTGTTATAAGACAATACAACCACATCTGCGTGCATCTGCGTTTATCGGCGGTTAATCAAAATGAGCCGCAGATGCACGCAAATGAACGCAGATATTGCAATTATGTTTAATGACCATCAACCTTAATGTGTGCCAACACCAAAGGACTTTACAGCCCCGAAAATAAGCATAATATTTATTGGATGAATTATAACTTTAGACACGATGATCGAAAAGGAAAAAGTTATCGATAATTTCAATGTCCTATTTGGAAAGATATCGGGTAAAGATAAGCTTGAAAAACAATTAGATTTGTTACAATCTCACATTGTCGAACTTGAAATTGACATTAAACGACTTCAAACCCGGCTTGAAAAGAGAGATCACATATCAAAAACTTCGGTTTCTGCAAAACAGGAAATTGAGTCTAAATTAAATGAAGCAAACATAAAGATCGAAACGCTGATGCATGAGCGCAATGAAATGAAAAAGGAAGCATCGGGTGATATTCGGTTCAGAAACATTGATACGATCTATCCTCTGAGATTTTTGGAATACCTTTGCCGGATAAAATCACTCAAATCTCCCAAAGAATCACTAATCTCGGCATATGTTCCACAAGGTCAATCTTTATCCGACCTTAAAAACTCAGATTATGTTATGGAACAAATTGATGAAAGCAGTCATCATTTGCTGGACAAGATCGATTCCCAAACCGGCTATGTACTTTTCTATGATCCGTTTGGTATGGTGCGTGAAATTGTTGCACCGGCTTTTCCATTAAAGGACTCAATATTAAAATTCGGGAACACCTTTGATATTGATAAGTTAAAACTTATGGCAAACAACGATTTTGGTGTTTGTGTAGTAATCGTGCACGCAGGAGAGTCCTTTGTAGGTTTTGCACCTGATAAGAATGGATTTGAAACACATCAGGTCGTAAGAAGCAGTGTAAAGGCAAAACACACAAAAGGAGGATTTAGCCAGAGAAGGTTTGAAAAACTCCGGGATGAAGATATCGCACATCATATTGAGAAGGTGCGAAAAGTGATCAAGAAAGTGCTTGATGATGATGTCAACAACATCGATTACATAATTACAGGCGGAGATTCGCAATTGGTTAAACATGCTATGGATGGTCTGGCAGATGATATTCCTGTGATTGAAAAGACCATGGATGTAAAGATCGAGAAACACAATGCCGATGCAATTCTGAAAAGTGCACTAAGCAGTCGCAGATATTTGCTTTAGGAATAACATTGACATAGATCGAACAATCAGGTTGGATGGACAACTATTATGATCAAAACAGATGAACTTGCCGGAATTATTGATGTACTTGGTGCTGCGACCATTGAGGATATTCGCCTTATAGTGCAGGAACTTGCGGAGATCAGAAGGCTTGAAGCTGTTAATCCTGCTGATGTCGAGCAACTTTGCGAATCTGCATTAGGCGAGCATTTGATCGAGACGGTATCTTCAGAGGAAGTAGAAGGTGCCGATTCGGATGAGATTTATTACATACCCGGACCGAATGCGTTTCCCGATATTCCATATGAGCTGAGCGAAATAATAGACATCCTTGAATTGTCAAAGCGCGAGGTTGATATGAGCAAGGTTGCCAAAAGTTTTTCGTCTCGATTGAAACAACGTGCAAAAAGACTTAATGAGAAGATCGATTCATTTTATGGTGAGTCGGTTAATGCTGCTGACATCTCAAGGCTTGAGAAACGTTACAGTGACCTGCTAAACCTGTATTATGATTTTGACTTCTGGCTGCCTGGGGGTATGTCGGATATTGAAGACAAAATATTAGGTGTGAGTGAAAGACTTGAAAAGCTAAAGTCGGCACAAGCTATTTGACGTTTGGATACGAACTAAGCGGATACTTATGGCAAGAGATAGACGTGATTCATATTACTGGCAAGCAAAGAGCGATGGCTATCGTTCACGTGCTTCCTTCAAACTTACGCAGATCAATAAGAAATTCGAGGTTATCACTGAAGGGGATACGATCGTTGATCTTGGAGCAGCTCCGGGTGGATGGCTCCAGATCGCAAAAGGACTGTCAGGCGGGCGTGTTATTGGTGTTGACCTGCAACGTATCAAACCCATAGATGGTGTTGACACTATCAAAGGTGATATGACAGCCGACAGAACGATCGAGAAGATCATCAAACTTGTAGGAAAAGATGGAGCAGATGTTGTGATATGTGATGCTGCACCAAATCTTTCGGGAAATTGGAGTCTGGATCATGCGCGTTCGATCGACCTTGTCACTTCTGCACTTGAATGTGCAAAAAAGATACTCAAACCAAAAGGACACTTTGTTGTAAAGGTGTTCGAAGGTGACATGTTCAAGGGTTTTATTGATGAGGTACGCAACAATTTTACATATGTTCGTGCGTATACGCCAAAAGCATCAAGGTCACAGAGTGCAGAGATATATATCATCGGCAAAAAGTTTTTGACCGCACCTTTGAAGAAGGGTGATGAGTTTGAGGTCACTATCAAGAAACTCGGTTCAAGTGGCGATGGTGCGGTTACTATTGAGGGGTTTGTGACATTTGTCAAGGATGTTGAAGTTGGTGAACATGT
>JAUWBW010000209.1 GCA_030609665.1 Methanosarcinaceae archaeon
GGAATTGGTAATGCGCCTTTCATTCTTACGCCCGGTAACATAAAGTGGGGACCGTTTTCGGATTCAAGATCACCCTATCACGAAACAGAGTTTTCTGAACTTCACACAAAAGCCGAATTTTGCGGCATGTGTCATGATGTAAATCACCCCACAAACGACCTGCCTCTTGAAGCAACT
Source organism: Methanosarcinaceae archaeon (assembly GCA_030609665.1). GTDB lineage: Archaea > Halobacteriota > Methanosarcinia > Methanosarcinales > Methanosarcinaceae > Methanovorans. The sequence goes on from JAUWBW010000209.1 coordinate 178, forward strand.
TACACGGAATGGAAAGCGGGACCCTACTCAGAGGAAGGTGTGCAGTGCCAAGATTGCCACATGACACCTGGTGTCACACAATTTGAGGCAAATCCGGGAAAAGCGGCATCTATGGGTCCGAAACGAGATCACATATATACTCATTATGCAGTTGGAGGCAATGCGTTCATAACAGACATTCTTGGAGATGAGACTCACAGGGATATGGCAATTGAGCGCCTCCAGAGTGCTGCAACATTGGTTGTGGATGCTCCGGGATCCGCTGAAGCCGGGAAGACTGTGACTGTTGATGTGTCAATTACAAATTCCGGTGCAGGGCACATGCTGCCAACCGGTCTTACAGAGATGCGGCAGATGTGGCTGGATGTGACCGCAACAGATGCTGATGGGAACCAGTTGTATCGTTCCGGTGCCCTTGATGAAGATGGAAACATCGACACGGATGTTGTAGTTTACCACACGGTTTTGGGTGATGCGGACGGAAATCCAACTGCAAAGGTATGGGTTGCAGAGAGTATTCTTTCGGACAATAGGATATTGCCAACTGAAACCGCTATCGAGCAATACACGTTCACAATTCCGCAGGATGCGAAAAATCCTATAACCATCAGCGCTAAACTTCAATATCGTTCAGCACCACAGGCAATTATTGACTATTTGTTTGATGAGGGTAAATATGATGTACCGGTCATCAGCATGGCACAAGCATCGGATTTGATCGACTTCGGTTCCGATGACGATATGCAGACACCACAAACCGAGTCCACACCAGGATTTGGGGCACTTGGACTTGTAGGTATGTTGGTGGTCAGTGTATTGATCATTCAAAGGAAGAGATATGGATGGCAGACAAAGAAACTGAAATAACACCAAGTAAGATTGAAGATTGCATTGGACTGTTCTGTCCGGTGCCGGTTTTCAACACATCACAGTCTATCAACGATATAGAGATAGGTGAGGTGTTGGAAGTATTGACAGATGACCCTGCATCCACCAATGATATTCCGAGATGGGCTAAAAGAACCGGCAACAAACTGTTGAAATTTGAAGATATGGGCGATCATTTTCGTTTTTTTGTTGAAAGAGTGAAATGAGGATTAATTATGACTGAACAAAATCTATTATATGTACAGACAAGCGGTGTAAGCACACCAGAGCGATTGTATTCTCCATTCGTACTTGCACAAACCGCAAAAGCCATGGGAATTGATGCAGCCGTGTATTTTTTGGGAATGGGCATAACCGTTGTCAAGAAAGGTGAAGCAGAAAAGATACAGATGGGAAGTTTCCCGTCCCTGAATGAGATCATTGACCAGAGCGTTGCCGCAGGAGTGAAACTCTATGTATGCGAAGCATCGACCCAGTTGATCGGATTTGACAAGGGCGATTTCATAGAAAGCGTTGAAGTGGTAGGTGCGGCAACCCTGAACGATCTGGTTCTGGATGCCGATGGGACAATGTGGTTCTGATAACTAACATTGGAGAGTGGATCAGGATATGATACTTGGTGGAGAATGGGGGATATTAAGTAAATGAGGTTATGGAATTGAACAGGATTTACATGGATAATGCTTCCGGTGCGCCTGTTGATGCGCGTGTGATCGAGGCAATGATGTCGTATATGAGAACCGATGTAGGAAACCCTGCCTCTTTACATGATTCGGGGATCAATGCCAGGCGGGCACTTGCGACTGCAAGGGAATCGGTGGCATCCCTTATCGGTGCAGAGAGCGATAATATTATTTTCACATCAGGCGGTACAGAATCCAACAATATTGCCCTTCGTGGTGCAGCCCAGAGGAAAAAGAGCAAAGGCAAGCATATTATCACGACCGTGATCGAGCATATGTCTGTGATCAACACCTGCAAGGACTTGCAGCGCGAGGGTTTTGAGGTATCGTTCGTGCCTGTGGATAAGGACGGGCTTGTTGATGTCGAGCGTATAGAACATGAGATACGTGATGATACTATCCTGATCTCTGTTATGTATGCGAACGGTGAGATCGGAACGATCCAGCCGATACGTGAAATTGGTGAGATGGCACATGAAAAAGGTATCCTGTTCCATGTGGATGGGGTTGCAGCATGTGGTAAGATCTCGATCGATGTGCAGAAGGACAACATTGACCTGCTTTCGATCTCATCCAATGACCTGAACGGTCCAAAAGGTGTTGGTGCGTTGTACATTGGTAAAGGTGTACCAATTCGTCCGGTAATGACAGGGGGCGGGCAGGAAAGAGGTATAAGATCAGGGTCGGAGAATATCCCGGGCATTGCGGGCTTTGGCAAAGCATGCGAGATCGCAAAAGCGGAAATGGATGCTAATTCCGCCAAGATGATGGAAATTCGTGATCGGATCATCGAAAAGGTGCTTGGAACGATCAAATATTCATATATCACAGGTCACAAGACAAAAAGACTGCCAAATATTGCAAGTATTAGGTTCAGTTTCATTGAAGGCGAGAGTATCATTCTGGGGATTAATGACCTCGGGATTGAGGCATCGACAGGGTCTGCATGTTCTGTTAAGACACTTGAACCGTCACATGTTCTGATGTCAATCGGACTGCGGCACGAGGAAGCCCATGGGTCGCTGCTACTTTCGCTTAACAGGTGGAACACTATTGAAGAGGCGGATTATATTATTGAGAACCTTCCCATTGTGGTAGACAGGCTTCGTATTCTGTCGCCATTGTATCCGGGCGAATGAATTTGTGTAATTGGGGGAATTTATGTGGTAGAACCAATAGAGTACAGTGAAAAGGTGAAGGATCATTTCAGAAATCCAAGGAATGTTGGTGTCATAAAGGATGCCGATGCAATAGGGCAGGTTGGGAATCCGGTCTGTGGCGATCTGATGGAGATTCAACTTAAGGTTGAGAACAATATTATCAAGGATATCAAATTCCGAACTTTCGGGTGCGCTTCGGCTATTGCAACTTCCAGCATGGTTACCGAGATGGCAAAGGGGATGACGCTTGAAGATGCACTGGAGATCACTCGTGCAGATGTTGCGGATGATCTGGGGGGACTGCCGCGCATTAAGATGCATTGTTCGAACCTGGCGGCAGATGCGCTGCATGCTGCG
>JAUWBW010000072.1 GCA_030609665.1 Methanosarcinaceae archaeon
TTAATTTCAATTTTACGTCATGTCAGCTGCACTATATCGCATGCGGTCTTCCAGTTCCTGCTTCTTTGCCGCATTCCAGCCATCCACAGCCTGAATATAACCGGTCACCCTTGAAAGATGCTCTACATTATCGGAACCGCAATTTGAACATACTTCTTTTAGTCCGGATTCGACATGGAAATCATTCATACACACAGTCATGTCTTTTGTGAACGCAAAGTATCCGACCTGTGTATTCCTTGCAATATTCATAGCAAATTCCTTCAGGCCCTTTGAATCAGGATGCCCTTCGCCCATCCAGATATGAAGTATGTTTCCGCCATCCACTATCGGGAAGAACACATGCTCAGTATTGATCCGGTCAATGATCGAAACATTCGCACCAGGAGGAACATGAGTCCCATTGGTATAATAGATCGGCAAGTCACGAGTTTCCTTTAACTGCCTTTTTGCACCTTCAACGTCACCCTTGATAACCGCTTCAGCATACTCTGCAAATTCAGCATGCAAAAGATCTGATACTGCAAACCTCTGGCATGTCGTTTCAGCAGGAGTTCTTGCAAGAGCGATCTCAATGCCATATTTCTGGGCTAATTCACGCGCATACATTTCCATTTCAGTCATTGCACGGATCGCAAGCTTGAAAGAATCCCTGGATTCATGCATCTGCGAACCTGTATGGTGCTGTATAAGTTCATTGATACCAATAACACCAATGGTATATACAAGAGCGTCCAGATCCACAGCAATATCACCGCGCTTACCTGTGATCGGATCCTTTGGCTGCTGGGTTGCAAACGGCATCCTGCCGCTTTTTATGATATTCTCCATCCAGTAACGCTTTGTCTTGAACACGTCAATGGTCTGGTCCATCATGTGTTTAAGTTCTGCGAATAAAACCTGGTCATCTCCTTTTGCCCTATATGCAGCCCTTGGACAATTAATTGAAACAACCTGCCATGAACCCATGGAGAAGTGCATCCCATCCTTGAAATAAAGCTTATCATCAAAATGTGAATCATCTTCAGCATTGGAAGAGAACTGGTAAGCACAGCACTGGTAACATGAGATTCCCTCACCTGCGCCCCTGTATGCCGGCAACTGGTTATCGAAATATGGTGTACCGTATTTTGCAGCAAGATCAAATGACAGGGTATAGAGTTCGTCATAAGTTGGAATTTCAGGGTTTGCACGGTTGAAATTCTCATCTTCCTGCATAAAGTCAGGCTCGATAGAGATTTCAGGTTTCGGGAAATTGAATGGTTTGCCCCAGTAATCGCCCTGCATCATAACATTCATCAAAGCCTTAAACCCAAGTCTCACCTCGCGCTCAAACTCGCTATAGGTGCGAAGTTCAGCCTGTTCCCCATTCCATACACGCCCCTTGTAAACAACAGGCTTGTCTTTCCAGAGTTTTGGAACTCCGGGTGACAATTGTACCGAAGAGAAAACAAGCTGACCACCTCTAGCAACCATCATCTGAGTCATCTCATAAACGAACATCTGCATAAGCTGCTCGATCTCGAGATACTCCATCCCCTCAAAGTATGGAGCCATAAACGTAAGGAAATTATAGAACCCCTGCCCGCCCGCAAAGTTCGTCTGCGCGCTTCCAAGTGCCTTGACCGCATGTAGTACCGCAACTTCTGCCTTCATTGCCGGACCTGCCACACTTGCTTTTGTTCCTGAGCCATCGGGCATGAGTCCGTAGTATAAGAAATACCTCAGGTCCCAGTCCTGACAGAACGCGCGGGTTCCGAGATATTCAAGGTCGTGAATATGAATATCACCATTCAGGTGAAGGTCGGCAAGTTTTGGAGGTAAGAGAAGCAAGTACTGTTCTTTGGAGATCTTATCCGCTTTCTTCTTGTGGGATGTTTCTGCATTCTCCTGCAGGTTGGCATTATCCTTTGCCTCAAATCCTGTACCTATGTCTATCCTGTAGGCATCATACACAGGAGTACCAACGCGTGTTGAGATGTTTCGCCATTCAACGTGTCCGCGCTCAAGTAGTACAATATTGACTATCTCGCGAACAAGCGGACCTGACAGGAACTTTAGATCCATACCACGAATTCGTTTTTCAGTTTCTTTTGCAATGTCTTTGGCTTGTTCTCTTGTAATTGCCGGCTTGCCATAGAACTGCTCGCTAAGTACGGTTTCCTTTACAAGTTGTTCCACAACTACATTCCGGTTCCAGTCAACCATGTGCCCATCTGTTGTGCGCACCTTTGGCATGGTTGAGATCGATTGCCCGTCAAGTGTTTTTTGCACAGCATGGTGCTCTGTGAATGGATCATTATCCCCTTTGCTCATATTACCCGTCTCCTTTTTTATTTTATAATTGTAAAATCTACAAGATATCACTCAGTGCGTCAAGATTCACGTCCTCTCCGTTGAACAGTTCATCATATTCCAAAAATTTATCATCACCGATCTGCAAAACCGGAGCTGTTACCGTAAATACACCATTTACCCGTAATTCTGTCAATGACTCTGGTGTGGACATATCTGCCACATCAAAGGATACATTTTTTGATTTCAATACCTTTTTCAGTTGCTCGCATTTCGGGCAAGTTTGGGTTGTGTATACTATGATTCCAGACATGATTTGCACCTTTTAAATTAAATAATTGTTTTTAAAATAATAAACCACAAAAGGAGGGACGAGTGGACACGGTCTGATAAAAACGTACCCAGTCGCCATAATTATAATGTGAATATAATCCTCTGATTGCAAATTATACAAAGTAATTTTAGGTTAATAAGGCTTTTCGCCCTCACCTCTGAATAACATATTTTTTTATGTATGACCACATATGGTAACAAACGGTGCGAATATTTCAGCTATTGTTACCAGATATAATACTAAACGTGAATTGCCAAAAGATGTATATCCTAACCTCCATTATAAAAGATAACTCCAAAACAAGAGGTGTACAAGATAAACGCACAACTACCATCCGGATGCCAGCCGCTTGACGAACTCCTTGGAGGCGGATTTGAAACAGGAGTTGTAACCCAGATATTTGGGGAAGCGGGCAGCGGAAAAACCAATATCTGTATCCAGCTTGCCGTTGAATGTGTGAGACGCGGCAAGAAAGTTATTTTCATAGATACTGAAAGCGTTTCACCTGACAGGTTCAGACAGATCGCGGGTGAGAATGCAAAAGAGATAGCACAGCAAATTATTATCTTTGAACCCCACAATTTTGAAGAACAATACGCTGCCGTAAAAGAGATCGAAAAACTTGCCGGCGAGAATATCGGGCTTGTCATCGTTGACTCTGCGACCTCATATTACAGGTTCGAATTGGATGATGAAGATTCAAGCATCAGGACCCGCCGCGAACTTTCCAACCAGATCGGCTTGCTGCACAGTCTTGCACGCAAACACGGCATGGTAGTGGTAATTACCAATCAAGTGTACACCGACATCGGCACAGGCACATTCAAACCGATCGGCGGAAGCGGTCTTGAACACATATCAAAGACCATAGTCCAACTCGAACGTACAGAAAATGGTGCCGGCACAAGATACGCAAAGCTGTGGAAACACCGCTCGCGCCCGGAAGGCGAAACATGTAAATTTACCATAACCGCCAACGGTGTCAGTTAAAAAATTGGTGATTGGTTGGGTAGTTTTGATGTCTAGTCAATCCGCCGCAGGCGACATATCCCGCCACCAACGATAAAATACTCATCTTTTCACATTTAATGGACAAAGTGAATTATCGTATAGATATTAGGCGCCATTTTCGTGAATATATAGTTTTCAAATTGTACATTACGGCCAATCCAATTGATATGAAGGATTTTCAAGTAGTATATATTTTCTAAATACATAGTGCGAGTCAATTCAACCGGAGAGATAATTGACTCGGATCGGTGGTGCAGGAATGTGCTGCCTGCGGCGGTTGTATTGGAATTGAACCACCAAAAAATCCATTACATTCTTGCGACAGTAATAAAACCGGTATGGCCTACACGTGTTGTTGCCGGACGTGTGCCGCGCTCTGAAAATGATATTTCGCGCTCGATACATTCAATGGTAACAACATCCACAAAACCAACCTCTGCCATCCTTTCACGGATATCTTTTGTCTGCTCAATAAATGGAGAATAAGTTACAACAAATCCACCCGGGCGCAGCACTTTCCTGACATTTGAAACAATATCCTTCGAATCAATTGTATCAAGTGTCACGACATCGAATTTCTCATCAAGGGTCGCTATCTCATCCACGATATTACCACAGCGCACTTCCACATTATCAAGACCTGCACGCTCCATATTTTTGCGCGCAACATCTACAAACTCATCCCGAACCTCATAACTCACAACACGTTTTGCAATAGATCCAAGATACATAGCAAGGATTCCCGAACCCGTGCCGGCATCCAGAACCGAATCCTCTTTGTTCAGACCCGTGTATGCAATTACAGAACCAATATCCTTTGGCATCATTGGCGCACCCGTGCGCTTGGCATATTTGAAATGATCAGGCATGCGCGGTTTTTGGATAACAAACTCCTGTCCCATGTGAGAGGTAATCGTATCCCCAACCTCTTTTTGCAACAGCTCTTCCAGATCAATGATACCAAAATCAGTATGGAACTTTTCTTCCGATACAACGGTAATGAACTCGCGTAACTTCCCTTTGTGTTCCGCCCTTAACAGAATTGATTCACCCAATCTCATTTTTTACCAACCCGAACTCTTTTTTTTCTGCTATATCTATCAGCTTGCATTGTTACAATATCCCGTGGTATCGAATGCTTATTAATTTCCAAATATTCCATGATCGCCGAAAACTCACGCCCATACGAATCCTTAAGCGAACTCGCATATTCCACACCATCGCTTGTGAGCACATATTCATACCGCTGTTTGAAACGTTCATTGCTCTCGTAATACCGCAGATCCTCATCAACAATACCCATTGCAACCAATATTTGCAGATCCTCAAACAACCTTTCGCTATAAGGAAATCCATATCTTTCATGGAAACTGTAATCGAACAGGTTCTTTAATGCATCTTTCCTGCTAAATAATTCCACAGTATTGTATAACCATGTGATGTTACGAATTCTGGGAATTGAAATATAGGTTCCTTCTTTCACTTCAAATACATCATGGACACCATAGATAAGAAGTAACAATCCCTCTATCGAGAGATACTGTTCACCGCGAACAAACCTGATAAGCTTTGGAGAAATATCATCAACAAGCATACGCATTTTGGATTCCATTTCAACAGCATCAACCACCACGTCCGGATGTGCGAATGCAGTCAACGACATCTGCCGCGATATTGCACGCACTAATCCATTTGCAAGCGCGGACTCATCATAAAAAAACCCTTCACCACCCTTGATCGCAATGCGGGTGTTCTTTGGAACTCCTGACGCAACGCTCAAATCTATCAGAACGTCATTCAATTCCTTTGTAAGTTCCGACTCAAACATCTTCCGTGCAACCCCATGGCGCGCGATTGTCGAGAGAGCCATTTTTGTGACCGGAGGCAATGTTTTTTGAGTGAAGCGGACGCACGGATCATATATTTTCCCATCGCGGATACCTTCCATGAACTTTTTAGCATGAGGACTGCCGTTTGCCTTTATGAAACCAAGCAGATCATTGTCATTGTATACTGTGAAAAACTTGATGATAGCAGCAGTCACTGCATCCTTCCCATCGTTTTCTTCTACATTTGACAATGCATCTTCAAGAGCATATAGCAACATCACCCGTGCTGCCTGTGTCTTTGGGTGATGTATTATCGCTGTATAATGATGGGCGCGTGCGATAAGCATGGATTCTGCGGCAGTCAGTGCCATGTCCTCACCATAACTTGAACCTCCCAGGGCACCCAGCACGATACGGTTGTCCTTTATCGTCAAACTCTGGACTATCTGGTCAACATCGATAAGTCCGAGCGACACACCCGTGTGATAGGAATCACGCAAAAGGAAATCGATCCTGTCTGCATCTATGTCGCCTGAAATGATATGTCCAAGATATGGACGATCAAGTGAATGCGCATCCCCTGTCGCCATCTTTGCGATCTCATCAAAGAACTTGTGCGCATCAACCCCAAACTCCGCTTCGACATGCCGGCATATATTTTTTTCATTCGGAAATTTGTTCTTAATGATGCTCTTTGTGAATGATTCGTGCTTGATGACCTTTTTGCCATCAATGACCGGCTGGAATTTCGTATTACGTTTAAGCACGCCTTCAACAGCATGCGATAATGCAGAATGTCCAACATCATGCAACAATCCTGCGATCCTGACCTTTTGTACTTCATCCGGTTCAAGCCCCAGTGCATTTGCAATTATTGATGCAGTATGCATTGTACCAATGCTATGTTCAAAACGTGTGTGATTGGCACCCGGGTAGACCACGTCTGCAAGCCCAAGTTGCTGGATCTTACGCAATCGCTGGACTTGGCGTGTGTTTACAAGCATCTGCTCCAGTTCACTTAGTATAACCGTTTTATGAACCGGATCATGGATAATCATGGGTTTTGGCATTGTGGAGATATAATGATTTAAGGATTATATATAAGGGTGGGAACTGATGGGGAGTTGTTGTTAGTAAAGTAGACTACTTTACTGACAACTTACATGCATCCCCACATGGACTATTTAAAATCATCCAGATCATAAACAAAATAACCCATGTCTGCAAGTTCTTTTTTGCCATTGATCTTTTTGGCGATTACGGAATAATACTCCTTTCTGCTATCGTTTCGCCATTTCACCAATGCAGATTTTTTCTTCAAACTCTCAAACAGTTTAAGGGTTTCATTTTTACCAAGGTTTTTCCACTTTACTTCGCAAAAAAGAATTCCCAGATTTTCTTCATCTCTGGCTATTATATCGATCTCTTCTTCACGATGCCACCATTTACCAATAGTAGTGGGTGCTATCGGCAGTACAAAATGATGTTTTCGAATAAGGTCTTCGCATAAAAGTTCAAACCTGTGCCCCATGTAAGAAGGAAAATCCATCTTGATCTTTGCGGCAACAGCATCATAATTTTCTAATTCGATATCATCCCTGTTTGGATATATAAATTTGAACCAGAATGCAAATAATGGGTCTTCTATGATGTAAATGCCACCCCGGTGTTTTCCGATCGGAAGAATATGGCGAACAATCATCAAATTTTCAAGAACGTGCAGATATTTGGAAATATTTCCCTTTTCAAGACCTGTATACGCAACAGCCTTTGCGTTTGTGTTATGTCCAAGAGCCAATGCTTTGAGTATCAAGAAATAGTTTTTTTCCTCCCTGAACTCTGCTTTTAACAATAGTTCAGGCTCAACATTCAGGAACTCTCCTTTTTTTATGAAACGTTCTGCTATATTTTCAAAAAATGTTGCACCGGCATCAAACTTTCCAAGGTATGCAGGAATCCCGCCAACCACGCCATATACCCTGCAAATATCTTCCATGCTATATTTCGGCAAGAATTCAGGGAAATATTCCAGACCGACCTCTGTGACTTTCCACTGACCCGTTCGCCGCCCATACAGAGGGGAATGGTAGCCCAACACTTCAGTCTCCATCATCCCTATACTTGAACCGGTTAATATAAGCATCACGTTCTTGCTTGATAGCATTTCATCCCAGATATGCTGGAAAACAGATGTTATCCCCCTCTTCAATTCTATAAGATACGGGAATTCATCAAAAATGAACACTATCTTTTTGGTTCTGTCGTAGAACTCAAAAAAGTATTTGAAAAGTTCGATCCAATTGTCGATTTCCAACTTCTCAAAAATCGGACTACCAAGTAGATCCGCCATTTTTGACTTCATGCGATTGATATTTTCTCGCTCGCTGTCTTTGGTGCAGAGGAAATATATGCAGGGCTTGTTTTTCGAAAACTTCGACAGCAGGCAGGACTTCCCGACCCTTCGCCTGCCATAGATCACAAGAAACTCCGGATTGGGATTTGAGAATCTCTTTTCTAAAAATGCCAGTTCTGAATGGCGATTTACAAATAGTTGTTTCATAAGTAGACTACTTTACTCACAACTTATATATTTTACGATGAGAAATGAATGACATGCCCATTGTCAAATAAACCATACAACATCGCCAGATGTAACTGATCAAGACAGATACGGTAAACGGCGCGACCACATGTGCGAGAGCGCGGCATTTTCCTACGCAATGAACATGAAATATAAAACAGAATTCAGGCGGTGTCGTATTTGCAGACCTGAGATTTGAATGTTTGAGTGATTTGGTGTCATTGGAATATGCTACCTGCGGCGGGGACTGATGCTCCGATTTATAGTCAAGAACCTAATGTTTAATACTAATGTCTTAACACTTTAATCTTCAGACAATTGTAATTTAACCACAGAGGACACAGAGAAACACAGAGATTGTATCTGATTTTACTCTCTGTGTCCTCTGTGCCCTCCGTG
>JAUWBW010000123.1 GCA_030609665.1 Methanosarcinaceae archaeon
CACGGACATAACAGTACAGTTGAGCGTGAACAGCCTTGTGCAGAAACACTGCAGCATACTTGCAAAAACAGGCAGCGGTAAATCATATACCGCAGGCGTGCTGTTGGAAGAAATGCTTGATCGGAACATTCCTCTTTTGATAATTGACCCGCATAGTGAATATGCATCACTGAAAGACGCAGCATCACCCAAATCCGGGGATTTCAAGAAATACGGCGTATCCCCGAAAGGATACGGTTCACAGGTAACAATATACACGCCTGCGAACAAGTCGATAAATCCGGCTGCCGATGAGGTTTTCAGGCTCAACGGTATAAACCTGACAGTCAAAGAACTCACTGCGATCTTTCCTGATAATTATACAAGCACACACATGGGGATACTCTACGAAGCCGTACAGAAACTCAAGGCTGAAATGGAAACATATACGCTTGATGACATCATCTTCGAGGTTGGAAACGACAAGAGTAAGGCTAAATGGAATGTCATCAGCCTGCTTGAGGACATACGAGAAACCGGAATACTCTCAACCAGTCCCACTCCGATCGAAGAACTTGTACAAAAAGGCAAGGCTGCTGTAATCGATCTAAAAGGGGTCTCACCCGACATACAGAGTATGATCGTAGCACGACTTTGCAGCACCATGTTCGAGGCGCGCAAGGTAAACCGTGTGCCACCGGGTATGCTTGTTATCGAAGAAGCGCACAATTTTGCACCGGAACGTGGATTCAGCAAGACCGCAAGTTCTGAGATATTACGAACCATCGCATCAGAGGGACGAAAATTCGGACTTGGTATGATGGTAATATCCCAGCGTCCGGCACGTATCGACAAGAATGTGCTTTCGCAGTGTGGCACACAGATCATCATGAAAGTTACAAATCCGAACGACCTCAAATCCATAAGCAAAGGACTTGAAGGCGTAAACTCGTATGTCGAGGAGGAGTTGAAAAGATTGCCCCCGGGTGTTGCCATGCTGGTGAGCAACGATATCGAACGACCTGTTCTTATTGACATCAGGGTAAGAAAAGCAAGACATGGCGGTGAATCCGTGAATGTACTCAAGAGTGCAAAATCCGCACCCACACCTAAACCTGCACCCACATCCAAACCTTCAAGATCACGATCAAAATCACCTCAAAGGTCTGCAACAACTACAGACCCCACGTCTCCGCCCCCGAAGCGAAAACCATCCCGTACTGCTGAAAGCGAAGAAGGTGGATTGTTCAAGAAGATATTTGGTGCTAAATAGTGAAATTGGACACAAGTGGATAAATATGGCAGCAGATTTAAATGAAAAGGTTGAGAGATATGAGCGATTACTCAAGGAAGCACTCGCTAAAGCAAAATTTGCACCAATAGAAGGTTCTCACATGCACACAGTTGCCAGTGATTACCACACAATGGCAAGTTCATATTATGGGGATGGCATACATTTTGTTGAAAACGGCGATCCTGTGAATGCTCTTGTTTGCTTCAGTTATGGGCATGCATGGCTTGACGCAGGCGCACGCCTTGGTGTATTTGATGTGGATGATGATGTGTTGTTCACAATATAATTAATTATTATAACTTAATGGAAGACGAATTGAATTAAATTTGAAATTTTGGAGAGATAAATATGGGAAATTACCGTGTAACACTTGAAGCCGCCTGGTTGGTTAGAGACGTGCAGACAGCAGATGATGCAATAGGGGTTGCCATCTCAGAAGCTGGAAAAAGGCTGAATCCGAAACTTGATTTTGTAGAAGTTGACGTTGGGACCACATACTGCCCGGCATGTGAAGAACCGTTTGGCAGCGTATTCCTAACAGCCAACACCGCGATCGTTGGTCTTGTTCTCGAAATGAAAGTATTTGATGCAGAATCCGAAGAACACGGAGCAAGAATTGCAAAATCCGTGATTGGACAGGCACTTCGGGACGTACCGTTAAATGTTATCGAAGTTGAAGAGTTTGAAAGATCCGGATAGATTTTGAAGTGATAGATAGGAATACAGTTGTCACTTCTACGATTATGCAATATGCGGTATTTTTACGAGAAAATTCTCCATCCGGTCGAATTGACTCGAGCTATATAATTCTATAAATTATATACTAGAACAAACATGACACAAAAAACAATTTCTATTGTAGGGCACACCGCCATTGACGGTCTTTTTGACGTTGAGAACATCGCTGGACTCAATGAATCATCCCCTATCATCGATTACAAAGAATTCCATGGCGGAGGGGCTGCCAATATTGCGGCTGCGATCGGGATACTTGGCGGGAAATGTCAACTGATCTCGCCTGTTGGTGCAGATTTTACAAGTTCGGGATATGAGGAACACCTGACATCTGTCGGTGTTGACCTGTCACTCCTGTATCGGTTCAATGACGAAAAGACCGCAAAAGCGTTCGTTTTCACCGACAGGGAACATAATCAGTGTTCCTACTTCTACTGGGGCGCATCTGCAAAACTGAAAGAACTTGAGCCGCCATCAGTGGATTTTGTCCATCTCGCAACTGCGGATTCCGTTTTTAATTCAAAGATCGCAAAGATGGCAAAGTTCGTGTCATTTGATCCCGGGCAGGATCTTGTGACATACTCAACTGAACATCTTACGAGCATACTTGAAAATACCAATATCCTGTTCACCAATCGACATGAGATAAAAAGAGTCTCTGAGATGACAGGACTTTCTTTTGAACAACTGCAAGAGATGATCGACATTATCGTTGTGACCTATGATGCAGAAGGGAGCAGAATATTCACATCCGGTGATGAATACTCAATTCCGGTCGTACCTGTGACCGCTCTTGACCCAACGGGTGCGGGAGATGCATATCGTGCAGGATTCCTGCTTGCATACACGCGCGGATATCCGCTTGAAAAATGCGGCTGGATCGGAGCGACTGTTGCGTCTTTTGCTGTCCAGTCCATTGGATGCCAGACTGACCTGCCTACATGGGACAGAATGAAGGGGCGGTTTGAAGAGCATTTCGGAAAATTGGATTAGTGCAAACGTACTTGTTTAGGTCGGTTTGATGCCGAGTCAATCCGCCGCAGGCGGCATGTTCCAATGAAATGATGGAAATTTGCGATAATGATTGGATTGATTTGAAGTACATAAATTTAAAATTAACAATTTGTTTTCGTTTAGCTCAATTTGTTCATAAACCAGAGGGGAAATTGCTACGGTCTATGTGTACTCTGTGGCAAAATTGACTGTAGCAGAATAGAACGAAATGAGATGAACTAAATAAACACTGTATTTTTTCATTCAATTGACAAATTTGGCTATATTTTTTGCTGGCAAATGATGTGGGAACGTGCTGCCTACGGCGGTTGCATTGGTTCCACTTTCAGATAGGACGACTCATTTACGCAGTTATCTTACAACAGCTATACAAGTACGTGCAAACAAACGAATTCGTTATGGTACAAGAACAATCGTTCAAAACATCTCAGCTTCGACACTCACTTCAATTCCCTTTTCTGTGATCGAATAAGGTCTGCTGCCGCGATGGTGATTTGTCCGTCGAATCCTGATAACTTCCATTTCAAGTGATACATCGTAAGTACCGACAGGCCTGACATACCTTAATGTCACAACCCCATCTACCAGATACTCCAATATACCGAACTTTGAAGAGTATGGATCGTCTACAGCTGCTTCTGATGTCAAAAGTGTGGTGGCGCCACTGTATTTAAACATTTCACACAAATTGAACATCATGTTCCTGCGGTCTGATTCCGAGGTATGGAACATTTCCAAAAGGGTTATCGAATCAAAAACAATACAATCAACTTCATTGGATTCCAAAAATTGTGGAATTGCACCCTCGATCTTCATAATTGATGTCGAGATATCCGCTGAACTAAGAGTGATCAAGATCAACTTTTCATCTTCGATATACTTTTCAAAATTCCACCCAAACATCTCGGCTGTTTCAAGGAACTGGTCTTCACCAACATCCAGATTGATGTAGACACAAGTCTTGTTCTCCAAAAGGCTTTGATTTGTGAATTGCATTGCAAGTGTGGACTTTCCGGTACCAAATGCACCGATTACCGCAACCAAATGATGTGCCGGTATGCCTCCGTGCAGCATGCGGTTAAGTCCATTTACCCCGGTTACATGCCTTTCAATACTGCTTTTTTTGATCGATATTTCATTCATTCAGTACACTCCCACAATTCTTAATGTTAGAACATTATTTAGAATTATCCCATGATATGTTAGATGATCGGCATAGTTGGAATATTTCTCCGACAAAAGATATATGGATTTCCCCAACATTGAGTGGGTAAGGGTGACATAAAGGGTACGGGACTTGGTCTTGCAATTGTAAAACGTATCATTGAATTACACGGTGGGAATGTTGGAGTTGAGGATAATACGGCTGGAGATGGGTGTGTGTTTTGGGTGACTTTGAGAAAGGCGTGAGGTTTGATGTTATAAGTTTATAATAATTATAAGTGGCAATATATAAATCACATTAAAATACAATAAACATGTAGTATTGGAGTATGTGTCCAGAATGATACAAGAAAATGAAATCGTCTCACTCTTGTTTTGCATTGGTGTATTATATTTTATTTTAATAAACAAATTGCAACTAAAGCGTCTGCCATCATCAAACATATTTGTATCGGGATTTTTAATTTACACGCTTAGCAGAATTATTACAGTTCTTGAAGGGTTGTTTTTTGAAGATATTCTCAATATATTTGAGCACGCATTATATGCCATAAGTTCTGTATTATTGCTCATCTGGCTATGGAATGTATTTAAAAAGAATGAACGAGGTGTGGAATGATAAGCCTTGTAACAATTTTTGATATGGTAAATCTCCTTGCTTTGCTGACTGCTTTGATTGTGCTGTTGGTTTTTTGGAAGCGTACTTTGAATACAGATCTAAAATATGTACTGTTTGGACTTTTGATATTATTAATTTTTCATAGTTTCAGCAATGTTTTGCAGTGGAGTGGAATTACTTTGGTTTTAGATCCTTTTGAGGATTATACTGAATTAATGGAACCGCTTTGGTGGGGATTCTTTTTGTATGTTTTTTTACGTGACACTGCAACCAGGGATGTATGTGAGAGTGAGAACAAATACAAAACATTATTTGAAAACCTGCCACAGAAGATATTTCATAAGGATATAAATTCTGTTTATGTGTCGTGCAATGAGAATTATACCAAAGATTTGGATATTAAACCTGATGAGATTGTTGGAAAAACTGATTTTGATTTATATTCTCAGGACATGGCTGAAAAATATAGGGCAAATGATAAACGAATTATGGAGTCAGGTCGGACTGAAGATATCGAAGAGAAGTATATTATTGATGGAAATGAATTTTGGATAAATTCTGTTAAAACACCAATCAAAGATGAAGATGGGAAAGTTATTGGCATACAGGGCATATTATGGGACATCACAGAGCGAAAAGAGGTTGAGAAAGCATTTCACAAGTCATATGAAATGTTTTCGACCATAATGGATAGTCTGGATGCGATTGTATATGTTGCGGATATGGAAACATATGAGATACTGTTTGTGAACAAGTATACACGTAACATCTTTGGGGATGTTTTGGGAAAAACATGCTGGAAAACATTTCCGGATGACCAGTCAGGTCCATGTGATTTTTGCACAAATGACAAATTGGTTGACGAAAATGGTGAGCCTGTTGGTGTCTATTCATGGGAACACTATATTGGGGATGCAAAACACTGGTACTCGATTCGTGACCGTGCAATTCGATGGATCGATGGAAGGATTGTAAAGTTGCAGATTGCTATTGATATTACAAAGCAAAAAGAAGACGAACTGGAACGCACGCGTTTGTCACGTATTATTGAATCAAG
>JAUWBW010000118.1 GCA_030609665.1 Methanosarcinaceae archaeon
CTTTGGCGCTGTTTCCGAATTTTGTCACTTTTCTGAGATACTGTAATATACGAAATTCGTATTATACTTACAAATCGAAATGGTTTTTGAAGGTAAAGTCTATTCATTAAAGAAAATTAAATAACACGCCATGCAACTTCATACAACAGCAGATACCCCAAATTGCCTTCGGCAATTTCGGGTATCTGCGGACGTTATCGGAAATCGCTGGTAGAAAGGTGATGAAATTATGGATGAGATAAAGTATAAGCCAATAGGTATTATTCATTCTCCATTTAAAAAACCTAAAGGAACACCCAGACAACCCACAGCCGCTAAAGGTATTGATGGAAAAGTGGAGGTATTTCCAGAATATGCAGAAGGCTTAAAGGATGTCGAAGGATTTTCTCACATCATTTTAGTATGCCACTTACACTTATCCAAACCATCATTAAAAGTGAAGCCGTTTATGGATGAGCAAATGCGTGGAGTTTTTGCAACAAGATCTCCAAGTAGACCGAATCCAATCGGTATTTCGATAGTGCGTCTTGTTAAAATTGAAGAAAACATACTCCATGTTCAAGATTTGGATATTATTGATGGTACCCCTCTCTTGGATATTAAACCCTATGTTGGCGAATTTGATGCAAAAGAGGTTGATAAGATAGGCTGGCTTGAGAAAAATGTGCATAAACTTCCAACGTCAAATGATGATGGGAGGCTTATAAAATGATCTACGCGACATACAATAACAGCGAAGATACGTTTACTCCTCGCACTTCGTATGTCCGCAGAACGTTAGGCGCAAATGCGTGTTAATAATAGAAGTTTCTCATATGGATGTACTGAACTGGCTACAAGCTAATGGATATATGAAAAAATAAAATAAAAGAAAAATGTGAGAAAACTCACATCTCGCTCTTCAGTTTCTCAACAAGTTCCAGCTGAATACAATCATCACGGTCGCCGCCACAAACCATGCCGCGAATACCGAGAACATCTGGCTGGATGCGGCGCAGGGCCGGAAGGTCCTTGAACTCGAGCGCGCCTGCAATTGCGCTCAGTAGATCCATCTCGCGTGCCAATTTTGTGAACTCAATAAGTTCCTCTTCGGACATGAACTCGAAAGTTGAACGGCCGTCTTTGACCCCGGTATCCATCATAACCACGTCAACGCCTGCTTTTGCGCCGATTGCCGGAAGCAACATTGGTGAGATCGAATTAATACGCTCATAATCGGCATAACCGGATGCTACGACGAACTTTGATGGATCGTAATCCTTCACCGAGCGCACAATATTGGTAAGCATTTCAAGTGCCTGTTCTTCGGTTTGAATATCGAATAATCCTACTTTGATATAATCTGCACCAGCAGATGCTGCGCCCAATGCAGCAAGCGATGCTGTTCCGGGTTTGTAGTTAAAATCTCCGATCGTTGCACTGACCGGTTGTTTTGAACCGATGGCATCCTTTACAGAACTAATGACCCATGGGAAATTTGCACCCAGTGAACCTTCCTTAGGATTTTTAACATCGACAATATCGGCACCGCCATTAGAGGCAACTATTGCTTCTTCTTTATTGATTGGACTGATAAGTAATTTCATGAAACACCTTCTTATATATATAGGTTTGAATATCTGTGTATTGATTAAATATGTTTCGAATTATCTTTGTGTTAGATATATATAATCGTATTGTTGTGCACGCACAAGGTGGGAACCGGCAGAATTACCTACCCATCCATAAATCCAGCATGCTTTGCAATTCTTCCGAACCACTGGCAGTGATAAATGCAGTCAACCCAAAAGAAGTGTACATCGCCGACCTGAATATCCTGCAGGGGATCGGTGAGCACGACACAAATTTTGCTGACATACGTGCGGTTTCGCAAAAAGTCAAGACAATGCTCGATCCGGGTATATCATCCCCGTCCGATATCGAAGAGGCACTTTCTATTGCAGGCAGTGTCATCCTTGGTACTGAGACTGCGTCATTAGACACGATATCACATGCCGCATCAGAATTTCCCGGGCGTGTGAATGTCAGCATTGACATAAAGAACAACAGGATCCTGACCCGCGACCCGGATATGCCGGATGATCCGATAGAGGTCATTGGTATGTTGAATGACATGAATATCCAGGACA
This sequence comes from Methanosarcinaceae archaeon, assembly GCA_030609665.1. Taxonomy (GTDB): domain Archaea; phylum Halobacteriota; class Methanosarcinia; order Methanosarcinales; family Methanosarcinaceae; genus Methanovorans. The sequence continues at coordinate 2,130 of JAUWBW010000118.1, forward strand.
TCATTATTCTGGATATGGACAAGGTCGGCACATCAAGCGGTATCGATTCACAATTTTTAAGTATGATTGCCGCCAGTTCCAATCATGATGTGCTGCTTGGCGGCGGGATCAAGGATATTAACGATATTGAAACACTAAACGATATCGGTCTGAAAGGTGTACTTGTGGCAACTGCACTGCACAATGGCAAAATACCACTTACAATGATCCAATGATGATTGTCTATTAAATCAATATCAATTTTAGCATTAATAGGTGAAAACAATGTCAGACAATGAAGTTACTGAAGTTACAGAATCCGAAGGCGATGGATATACAGAAATAAAAATGGGTGCAGGGTGGTATCTTACCATCACACTTGCAAAAAGCGAGAAATACGACAATGAATATGTCGAGATCGCAAAGGAGCGCGGCGGCAACAAACGCAGTCGGTTCAACCTTAATCCAAAGTATGTAAAAGCATTGGGTGAAGCTCTGCTGAAATTCGCGGATGAAAACAAACTGCCTTAATCCTCAAATATTCAAACAACTGATCAAAACTTAAAAGTTCGATGTGAGCAAATCAATCACATCGGTTTCGATTTCTTTTATTGACCTGTCAGTATCAATTATCACAAACCTCTGCGGGTCTTCCTTTACAAGACGAAGATAATTCGCACGCACACGTTCCAAAAACCCGATCTTCTCGAACTTGGTCTGCTCGCCCCTGTTGCCGCATCGCTCAACCGCAATCTTTGGGTCAATGTCAAAAAGTATGGTCAGATCAGGTACGACAGTCCAGCCGCTGTGGATAGACTGTATCCATTCGATCGGATCATCGAACCTATCTCCCAATGTAACACCCTGATATGCATAACGACTGTCCGAATACCTATCAGAGATCACAGTCTTTCCATTCTCAAGTGCAGGCTGTATGATCTTTGAGATATGCTCGGCATGGTCTGCTGTGAACAGGAACAGTTCTGCAAGGTGGTCTGTGTCGGAATGTATGGCGCGTTCGACCGCTTCACCGATCCAGTCGTTTGTCGGTTCTCTGGTAAACACCACACTGCTCATGGAAGGATGCGCCTTCAACCGTTCTAATGCTGTGGATTTGCCGGAGCCGTCGATACCTTCCAGTGTGATTAGTTTTCCACTCATGATAAATTCCGTTTTGTAAACTCAAGATATTTACGTGCGAACTGTGTCTTCACTGCCGCATTGTGGGCATTTTATAGGAACGAAGTTGGGGTCAGCCTGAAATACAAAATCGCAAACGTTGCATCTGAAATATACCATTGATTGGTTTACATCATCCATTTTGATCACCTTACACATATAGGACTTAAGTCTTAGATTAAGATTCTAGTTAAGAATCAATAATAAGTTACTCATCAAATAATATTAATGTGCCGATTTCTTGATATTTACGAAAAGGCACTTGCCAGTCCTTTATCTGAACATTCGTAATCTACAATTCATATTCTGGAGACGTTTGATGATTGAAAATATGTTTGATGATACCGTTTTCATCAATTATCGGATATTGTATCATTATTAACACCGGACATTTCGTTTTTCGATCCAGCAATAATATAACTTTTATTATATATTGTCTTCCATATGCAAAAAGGGGGTGCGTACGTTCAAATCGCACGCAATCCCACAATCTGTCACTAACTGCCTTGAAACCATCCTCCTATGATTCATGGCTATCAGTCAATGTTTCCAGAAAGGCGACTATAGCATTCTCTTCCTCATTAGATAGACCAAGGTTCCCTAATTCATCTATATTTACATTCATGTCCACTTCAGGCGCTGGCCACTCCCCTCACGCTTTTCCCACAGTGACCCAAAATACACATCCAACTCCAGCAGGATTATCCTCAACACCGACACTTCCATCGTGCAGTTCAATTATCCGTCTTACAATTGCAAGACCAAGACCCGTACCTTTCACAGAACCCTTGCCCACACGTTTAAACCTCTCAAAAAGTAATGTTTTGTCCTCATCCGATATTCCATCTCCAAAATCGGTTACAGTCACCTTCCAGTTGTCATCTGCGTCAATCATATCTATAATGATCTTGCCTTCCTGTGGACCATATTTTATTGCATTGGACAACAGGTTCGCAAACACCTCTTCGATCGCAGTATTCACATTTGCCGGATATGTCCCTTTGGCCTTAAACTCAAGTGTGATCTGTTTATCTTCAATTTGCGGTCTGAAGTTCTCTACAACTTCTTTGAATATGACTGCAATATCCATTTTTTCAAACTCAAGTTCCTCGATAGACTCCAATTTTGCGAACTTGGCTGCTGTTTCGATCATATTGATGAGTCTTTCAGTGTTATCCATAATTTTCTGCAAGGCTTGAATTTTTTTCTCGTTATCTTCCATATTAAGCAATACTTCAGTATATCCCTTGACAATCCCTGCAGGATTTAGGACATCGTGTCTCATAATGTCAATAAAAAGTTCTTTGAGTTCATTAGAATCCTTCAAATCCTCTGTATACTGTTTTAGTATTTCCTCTGTCCGCTTGCGTTCAGTAATATCACGTGCAATACTAAGTATCGTAGGCTCCCCAGCATATTCGATCATTCGACTGCTAAGTTCGATAGGAACAGTTGAACCGTCTTTTCGTACCAGGGCAGTCTCGAATATACCATGTCCATCATCACGTATTTTCCGGATCCGATCTGGAACCGCCTTTGAATATTCAGGTGAATTTAGATCAATTGGCGAGATCTTCAACAGTTCATCCCTGGTATAACCAAGTTGAGCGCAAGCTACCTGGTTCACTTCTATGAAATGACCTTCTATATCATGCATTAGGATCGCATCGCCAGTATTATTGAATAAGGTCTTAAACATTTTTTCAGATTTTTGCAATGCTATCTTTTCCCGCATTATGTGCGTAATATCGTGAAACGCTTCGATTACTTGCACAACATTTCCACTTTCATCCAGAACAGGAGTAGCAACTACATCAATGATACTTTCATTATTTTCGTCATCAAAATGAACGTGCACGACTCTTACCGTTGATCTGGTAGCAATCACTTTTTTAAGTGGACATGGATCATCAGGGGAATTGCAGGGAGTATCTTTACGATGTGTAGCTTGATGGCATGTCATTGATCCAGTGATAAGGTCAACTCCCTTTGCTTGATCAGACATTGCCTTATTAGCCAGCAACAACTTGTAATTACTGGGGTCGATCACTATAATTGGATCACCAATGCTATCTATTACGTTTTGTGCGAAGTCCTTTGAAGTGCACACACTTTCATTATTGTTAATTTCATTCATTAGTCAAACACCCACACATCATCCAAAGACAATAATACAAATTATGTTGAATATCTATTTTGATTTTATCAAATTAATATTTAATCCTTCTGAAACAACCTGTTTTCACATGAAAAACATTCAACATCATAGATTAAGTGAATTGCAAATAATATTTGTAGGGCGAAAGTTAATATGACAAAGTCAAGTTAAGATCACCAATGATTCTCTTATTTAGTGATCTTATGAATCTGTAATCAACTTCAATAATGCAAAATGAGATATAAGGAACACATGACGACGATCGGAGTAATCACACGCGGAAAATATGGCGGGCGACTCATCGAGACCATCCTGTCACAAACAGATTTCAAGGTTGTATCAGCTGAGCTTCCCGCAAACCTCCCCGCGTTCATAGAAGACCCCACTCTTTTCCTTGAAAAACTGAACATTGACAACGACGTGTTCAATGCAAACACCATCATCACTTACTCAATGCACCCGGACCTCACTCCGGAGATTGCAAAACTTGCAGGAAAGGGCGGCGTGCGTGCCCTAATCGTACCCGGAGGCGCATCGCGTGCACCGATCGCCGAACTTGATGAGATCTCAAAGCAATACGGCATGTACATAGAAGTGGATGACATCTGCTGCAC
>JAUWBW010000021.1 GCA_030609665.1 Methanosarcinaceae archaeon
TGAATTGAATATCTTCTGTGCAGTCGGTTTAGCACCCATTCCGGTAGTTTCGATCCAGAACAGTGCAAAGATAATACCACCAACAATTAGCATGAATGCATCAGCAAAAACGTGCAACCCGATCTGCCATGTCGCCGGAACAGGTGCACCATAACCTGTAAATGTATCCCTTACAAGCGATGGGATCCAATCATACGGACTGTTGATAGGGGCAATATAATACATAATCCCATTAATTGGACTTGAACCACTATACTCGCCAAGGAATGTGATACCACGTCCATATAAAAGCATACCAATCATCTGAAGGTTTGCCTGCAATGCCCTGACAAGGATCATTGGAAGAACGGATGCATAGATCAACTTCACAGGGAAACGTCCTCTTGCACCCCTGACAGCACTGTGTGCCAGTGGGATCTCGATCCTTGTACTTTCAACAAATACAACCATAAGGAATATCATAACTGTACTCACAAGTGCCAATATTCCGCCCTTGATAAGCATAAACATCAGTCCATCGCCGGTAAACAGGTAATCTGCACCAACATTCTGGACAATGTATATCCATTTGGGAATAAGTCCTATTGCCAACCCTTCTGAATCCAGTTTCCAGTTGAATATACCGGTAATTATCTGCTGGGATACACCTGCAACAATGAACAGTCCAACACCTGAACCGATACCCCATTTGGAGATGATCTCATCCATAAAAAGGATCATTACACCACCAATGCATATCTGAAGGAAAATGATAAACGTAACAACACCAAGGCTAACACCAAGTACTGATGCAACACCTGCGTCAGGCATTATATAACCGCCCATTATCTGTGGCAATGTCTCAAGCACGATCATCACAAATACCATGAACTTTTGGGCACCCTGGAAAAACGCCTGATCAGCCGGATCCGACATATTAAGTTTGATCACATCTGCACCCACAAGCAGTTGCAAAACAATTGATGCCGTGACGATCGGACCTATACCAAGCAGCATCATTGAACCTGATGCTCCGGCAAAGAATGCCCGATACGACTCAAAAAGATCTATTGAATCCTTGGAAAGACCAAATAACGGAATATTTGCAAGAGCAAAATAAAGTATCAGTATTCCAAGAGTCCACCACAACTTACTTTTAAAGTGCACATGCCCTTCCGGGCCTGCAACTGCAGGTAACCGATTAAATATCGGCTCTAAACTATCCCTCAAACTCATTAATTCACCCTTTTATATGGAAAATATCAACAAATGAGTAATCCAGACCAACTGATATATCAGTTCCGAATTTCCTTCATCCTCACTTTTGATATTAGATGTTTATAATAATATTTATAACAATATTGTATAAACGAGAAAATGCTCACTTCGTTCGCATTAACTCGCACTATATATTTATAAAATATATACTACGAGAAAATTCTCCCTCCGGTCGAATTAACTCGATGTAGACAATTTTACAAATTATATACAATGAAAAAAAGTAATGCCAGTTTAGTGACACTACTTTTCTATTTCAACACATGATCCGCCGGCACCTTCGATCTTATCGCGTGCAGATGCGGAAAATTCACTGGCTGCAATAGCAAGGTTCTTTGTAACCCGCCCGGTTCCGAGTACCTTCTCGATATCCAGATCCTCAAGATTTATGCTATATACACCATCCTCTAACTTTGCAAATCCCTCATCAACGAGTTGTTCTGCAAGTTCATCGAGCTCACCGACGTTTACAACTGAAGCATCGTGAAGCATCTTAAGAGGTCGCTTGAACCCATGTTTACCATAGGCATATCCAAGCTGCATAGCCCGAACATTGTGGTGTTTACACCCACCTGCTCTGCCACGACCGCCACGATTTCCTGCACCACGTCGGTTCTTTGTAGTACCGCCGCCACAGGTACGTGATCCTCTAAACTTTTTGGTTTTGGTCTTGCTCATAATATAACACCTACCTCATCTTGTTCAACAGTACTTTAATATCGTCACCGTGGTTACCCAATACGCCACCCTGTTGTGTAGTTCTCTTCATACCTGCATGTCCCTTTCGTGGAGGGTGAAGTCTGAGAACGGGTTTGAGTTTTGGAACATCCTTGAGTGTCGCATTGCCCTCAGACACTGCCTCTGCAAATGCATCAATTGAACCAAAACCTGTGTTATCAGTAATGTACGAATCTGTAAGACGTGCACCACCTTCAAGCATACCACGGTTCTTGAGCATCTGTGAAAGAGTATCTGTATCAATGGTACCATACGCAACGTAATCCTTCACCTTCTGGATCATACCCGTATTGTGTGGATTATCGCCTAATATCACGCAATGGTTGATCTTGTGCAGACGAAGCATCTTCAAAGTATCCTCGATCGAGCCACGTACATTTACCGGACCGCGCATTCTGATCACTGCGTACATCTTATGCCTCCGCTTCCTTGTAATCAACAGGGAGCCTGACAGTATCGATACTCATCAGTGCGTTGAATGTCGCTTTTGCAAAATTGAGAGTTGTTCTGGTTGTACCCTCAGTTCTGGTCCACACATCCTTGATGCCTGCCTTTTCAAGCACCTTTCGTGCTGTGTCTCCTGCTGCAAGTCCAAGACCACGAGGTGCAGACTTCAGCTCAACAGTAACACTGCCTGCCTTACCGCTTACCTCATAAGGAACTGTGTGCGCAAGTCCGCATCCACATTCCCATGAACCGCATCCGCGCTTTACATAAATAACGTTGATCTTTGCATTATCAATAGCTTTCCTGATCGCAGGTCCGACCTGTACATCCTTTGCCTGGCCAAGTCCTACAAAACCATCGCCGTTACCGACAATGACAGTTGCCCTGAACTTAACACGACGACCGGAGTCAGTCATTCTTTGAACCATGTTGATATCGAGAACCTCATCTTCGAGTTCCGGTAACAACATATCTACGATCTGTGCTTCCCTGACCGGAAGACCGGAATCAATGGCCTCAGCCATTGAAGTGATCTGCCCTTCAGCCACAAGTTTTCCAAGACTTGTCTTTGGGATCCATTCCTCATTATATTCGTATGCCATATAATCACCTAATTAAATTCGGAAAGGATTTTTTCCTTAGCAGCTTCAAACTGCTCAGGCAGATTTGATCCCTCCACATACTCTGCAACATGCTCTCCTCTGACACGCTCATCAGATGGGAACACGGAAGAATCGTGGGGAACATCCATTCCTGCATCAACAATTCCCTTCAACACCGCATAAATGCGGGATCCGGGCGATGATGCCGATAGTCCAATATCCAGTACACCACTTTCATAACCATTCTTAAGCGTCTTCAAGCCAAACAACAATCCGGTAAGATATGCAGCTGTAGTGTTCCCTGTGGAACCTTCATATCCATACTTTTTGAGTTCGGTCGAGATCGCAGATGAAAGTGTAATATCGCCTTCGGGTTTTGGCGCTACTAACTGGACCTGCATGTGTTTTGCACTCTTCCTGACAACGACACGGTCTTCCTTTGACAGAAGCAACTTGAGTCGCTGATGATAATTAGTGCGGCCTTCCCTTCGTCGCCTGAATGCGACTTTATATCGGGGTCCTGTTGCCATAATTAAATCCTCCAGCTAAGTTTAACTTCAACTTTAACAAAAAATTTATCAGTTCTCATAAACCTATTCCTCACTTTTGATAAGTTTATCAGACTTCAAATGTGCATTAAGGTGCGCAACTGAGCGGTATTCTCCACCCTTTGCTTTGCGGTAGATCTTGCAATACGTCGATTTATCAAGTGAACCGTCCGCACGCAACTCCTTAAGCCTTCTTCGAAGAGCCCTGATCTTCTTCATCCACTGCTCCTTACTTGGATTTCTTGCACCTTTTGTACCTTTACGAGAACCATGTCCTTTGCGGTGACCGTATTTGCGCTTTTCGTCACGTGCTCTTGCACGCCCTCTGCTTACACCTTTCACAGGCTCTGCTTTTACAACGCCGGTTGCAACAAGTCCACGAATATCTTCTCTTGTGATAGCTACTGCAATCTCTTCGGAAGCATCGGGATCAAGCCACACCTTATGGACACCACAGCCTAAAACCTTTGAAGCAATACGTTTCTGGTTTGACAGATCAGTCATATTACTCACCTCTTGTTGGATTTAGCACTTTAATGCCAAGTTCTGCTGCCTTCTCTTCGATTACAGCTTTCTTCTTTGCACCAACAGTTCTCGCGATCCTGATAGCTTCAATTGTTGCATCGATTGCATCAATATCACCCACATTTCTCACAAGAACATCAGCATATCCTGATGGATGAAGTCCTTTTACTGCAACAGGACTGCCATATCCAGCCTGTGCAAGCGCGCCTTTTGCCTTAATATGCTTGCGCTGTTTGCCCTGCAGACCTCTTGGACGTCTCCAGTTTGAATCAAGCCTCTTATACTTGTGTGCATCAGTCCTATTGAAATGAGGTTTCTTGGCTTTGAGAACCTTTCTAACCTTAAACAAGCGCTTAGACTCATCATCCATTGCAAGTTCACCGACTTCAACAGCCTTTGTGGCTTTTGGTGCGGCTGGTTTCTCTGCTGATTCCTCAGGTTCTTCCACTGTTTCGGATGAAAGTTCCAAAACTCCTGCTTTGATCTTATTAGCAAGTGCTTCACCAACACCCTCAATGGCTGTCAGGTCTTCGATCGATGCATTTGCCAGTTCATCAACAGACTTGAATCCCGCATCTGCAAGTGCTCTGGCTTTTGCTTCGCCCAAACCTTTGATGTTAGTAAATTCCTTAATAGTATCTTCCATTAACATCACCTACACAATCTTCTCCACAATATATATCCCATCCTGGAACACACGCGGATCGAATCTTTTGATCTTGGTCTTCTGCTCAATATTTGCTGCTGTCTGACCAACATCTTCCTTATTGATACCGGTAACGATTACCTCATCAGCACTCGTCTTAATTTTTGTCTCACCAAGGATCTTTGCAACCCGAGGGCTTTTTTCACCAAGGAAATTACCGATCACAAGTTTTTTACCTTCAACCTTGATCTGCATAGGAAAGTGAGAATAAACCACTTTCATACGATACTCAAAACCATCTGAAACACCCTTCATCATGTTATTGATATGTGATGCAAGTGTTCCAGCCATCGCTTTTTGCTTCTTTCTGGATGAATCTGCGTCCACAGTCACTTCTGAATCAGTCACTTCTATAGTGATGCCAGGGAACCAGATGAATCTCTGGTTATTTCCCTTTTCGCCTGATGCAGAAAAGACATTACCCTCATACGTGACATTCACGCCATCAGGAATTGGAACTGTTTTCTTTAGTTCTTTTGCCATAACATTCCTCCATCAGTACACATATACAAGCAACTGTCCACCGATATTATTCTCACGAGCTTGCTGTTGAGACATAACACCTTTGGATGTTGTAAGAATTAATGCACCAAAGTTCTTTGCAGGTAAAAACTGCTTTTCCCATTTCTCGAAATCTGCAGCACCTACAGAATAGCGTGGCTTGATAGCTCCACACTTATTAATTCTGCCAACCAGCTCTACTTCATACATTCCTGCTTTACCGTCATCTACAAACTCAAACTCGCCGACGTATCCGCGGCCTTTCATGACACTCAGGACATTGCCTATCAGTTTTGATGCGGGTTTGACCGTGCAGGATGACTTACCTACAGCCTCAGCATTCTTAATTGTTGACAATGCGTCAGCAAGAGGATCTAATAGTACCATATTCATTCACCTCACGTATATTTCTCAAATCCCATCTCATGGGCCATTTCCCTGAAACAATGCCTGCACAGGTATATCCCGTATTTGCGTACAAGACCCTGCTTTCTGCCACATCGTTTACATTCGTTTGCACCACGTCCAAAACTCTTAGTGGTTTGAACCATTATTCCACCTCCACAGCATAATTCTCTTTGAAGAAGGCAATTGAATCTTCTTTTGTAAGCCTGTGCGATGTTGGAACTTTGTGTCTTGCAACCCTTCTTTTGCTGATCCTGAATCCGGGACGCTTCATTGCCACAATGATATCCATTCCGAAAATTCCGATATTTGGATCATATTTCATTCCTGGATAATCTGTGTGTTCCTCGATCCCAAATGATACATTTCCTAATTTATCGAACTGGGATGCTCGCAGTTTGTTTTCAACGATTCCAAGGGAAGTTTTCAAAAACTCATCTGCATGGTCGCCTCTAAGTGTGACCTTGCATCCGATGGGTTCATTCTTTTTGATACTAAATGCCGGAAGAGTTCTCTTGGCATATGCCCTGATAACGGTCTGTTCCGTGATCGTTTCAAGAATTCCTTCTGCATCAACAAGGTGCTGACCACTTTCTCCAACACCCATGTGGACGACAACTTTGTCGACCTTAGGTGATCTCATTGGATTACTCAATGGCCTCACCACCTAATTTGATCTCAGGTTCATTTTCACCGATCACAACAACATAATCCTCGATCGTCTCAAAATCATACTCACCTGATATTTTCACAGTATTATGTTTTGAGCTTCGTACAGTGTTGATCTCCTCGATCTTACCGATCTCACCGGTGTGCTTCCCTCCAATGATCATAGCAAGATTTCCAACCTTGTACTCAAGGTGTTTTACGATCTCCTTACCAGGTATTGAAAGAATCAATGAATCCTTTGCCTTATAGTCATTTGAACCGATCAAGTTCTTACCATCACTCAAATTAAGCTGAGCTGCTCCGTTTTTGATGGTAGTCTTGTTGTTGATCCTGCACAACTTGTTTACGTTTAAGTCATCCAGTTTGTGAAGAACCAACCTGCCCTTGCGGTCAAGTAATACACGATATGCTGCGTTGTTCAACGGAATAGAAATAACGTCGAACAATCCGACCGGAAATCGCAGGTCTTTTACCACGACACCGTCAACAAGGATCTTTTCTTCAGACAAGACTCTCTTAGCCTCTGCCCTGTTATCTACCAGACTTAACACATCCCGAAGCACAATTGCAAGAGGAAGACTCTGCTCTTTGTGATGAGGACCCGGTCTTGTAGATGTGATCCATTTATTAGATTTCTTTGAAATATGCCAGCTTTTTGGCGCTGATATTCTTTTCTGATGTTTACCCACCTTTATCACCTACTTCTACTGATGATCGTTTCTCTGCGGTCATCTTTTAACTCAAGCTTTGTGATTACTACATTTGATGGGAATATAGGTCTTGCAACCTCTGTACCATCAACTTTCGTGACAGTAACCCCTTCAATCACAATCGTCCCGTCCTTTAGTGAGACAACTTCGACTTTTCCGCTGGTGCCTGCATGATCGCCTCGTACGACCTCTACAGTATCACCAACAATGACATTTGCACTGCGTCCGTATTTCTCGCGAAGGTCTTTCGCAATTGGAGCACCCATATACTGTTGTCTTTTGTGAAGAGGAGCATCATAGCGTGCTTTTCTCTGTTTTCTTGGTTGTGTTGATACCATAACAGAACACCTCACACTATAATAGAAGCAGTAGTCCCGATCTTAGGGAACCTTTCAGCAGCCTCTCTTGCGATTGGCCCTTTTATGTCAGTTCCTTTTGGGATGCCATTTTCGTCAGTTATTACCACTGCATTGTCCTCAAAGGATACCCGGAGTCCATCAGGACGGCGGAATTCCTTTTTCTGGCGGACAACAACAGCGAGCATTATCTGCTTTCTCATCTCAGGTGTGCCTTTCTTGACAGATACAACACACATGTCACCAATGCCTGCTTTTGGCATCCTGTTCTTTACACCACGGTATTTCTTCACCGAAATGATCTCAACAGTTCGCGCACCTGTATTGTCCACACATTCAATTTTCGCACCTGCGTTCAATGAACGTGGTATGCTTGAGCGTATCCCTCTCATGCCTGTGCCTCCGCTTTGACCACTACGTATGATTTGGTCTTGCTAAGCGGTCGACATTCTGCGATCGTGACTACATCCCCGACCTTTGCATCAATGCAAGGAGGGTTGTGGGCATGGATCTTTGATTGCCGCTTCTCATATCTCTGATATTTTTTGATCAATATCTCGTGTCTTTGTTGAATGACTACCGTTTTGTCCATCTTATCGCTAACGACAGTGCCCACGTGGACCTGTCCTCGCACTGGAAGACTGCCATGGAACGGACAATTCACATCGTCGCATTCCTTTTCAGGCACGGGTACATCCAATCCTATATCTCTTACCATGATTATTACCTCATGTGATTCTTCTTTATGTTCTTAATCCTGTTTTCGGGTTGTGAGAGCAATAATGTTCCATTTACTTTGACATGCTTTACTTCATGTCCACCCGCAGAGCGGGCCGGTATCTGAAACACAAAGATGGTCCCCATTTTTGGAACAACTGTTTCACGAGCACCATTTGTTTCCACTGTTAGTGTATTTCGTGTTTCATCAACCACTTTGCCGCGTATGTTTATTAATGAAGTATTAGTAGAATCAATTACCCTCGTTGTAAGTCCTATCAGTTCATGATAGATCAAATTCGAGGGCGTGATATCCACTTTATATCTCCTTCAGTTCATTTTGAATTGTTTTGACTCGTGCAATTGTCCTTCTAAGTTCACCTGCAAGACCAGGGTTGTCCGGTGCACCACCAGCTGAGGATAGTGCACGTTCACGGATAAGATCGCCTCTCATTTTTTCAAGCTCATCCATCCGCTCTTCCGGAGTCATGTCACGAATTTCATTGTTTCTAAGAAGTGCCATAATTCAGGCCTCCTTGTGAACTCTTGCCATTGGATGCCAGTAAGTGTAACCCTCGTGTTTGTGTTGCCAGGTACCATTATGTTCCCTGCACTCCTCACCACCGACAGTAACTACATTTTCTGGCTTTTCTGCCGCTTCAACTGTTTCCGCAGCTTCCTCAACAGGCTTCTCAACTTCAGTTACCGTTTCTTCGGCAACTTCTGCTTTTGTTACTTCTTCAGCCTCTGCAACCTCACCGGTTGCTTCTGCTTCAACAAGTTCTGCAATGCCAGCCTCTTTGACTTCACCTTCAGCCACAGCTTCTTCTGCTTTGACCTCTGGTTCTTCAACGACATCCCTCAACTTGAAAGCATCTGGTAAAATAGCATCCGGTGGAATGATTTTAACACTGCACCCAAGCGTACCAAGTTTACGGACAGCAGTCGCGAAACCTTTGTCAACGATCTCATCAACAGGTTTCCCTGCATGTTTGATGTAACCGTTAACCATTTTCTCGACCCTTGACCTTGATCCTGTCAATTTACCGGACATGACGATCTCACAGCCAAGTGCACCTGATGCCATAATTGCACGCATTGTATTGTGTCCGGCTTTTCTGAAATACCATCCACGTTCAATTGACGATGCAAGTCTTGAAGCCATCATCTGTGCATTGAGTTCAGGTTTGCGAACTTCCTGCGCATCGATCTGAGGATTGTCCAGATCATATAACCGATCAATATCCCGGGTGAGTTTCCTGATAACCTTTCCGGCTTTTCCGATAACCATACCGGGCTTTTCTGCATATATCGTGATCTGTGTACCCATTGGGGTCCTGTTGATCTCCATACCGCCATAGCCCGCTCGACTGAGCTGTTTTAGGAAAAATTCGTTCATTGATGCTTTTACATAACCTTCCTGAACAAACTTCTTTTCTATTGCCATGTTAGCGCACCTCGCTTAATATCATCTCAACAAACACGGTTTCCGTATTCTTAGGACTACCGCGTCCGCGAGCCCTTGGTCTCATACCATGGATCACACGCCCACGCTTTGCAGACATATGTGCAATATGCATATTTGCCGGTTCAAGTCCCTTGTACTCTGCATTACTTTCTGCGTTCTTGAGTATTTTCAAGAACTCCTTTGCAGCGCCAACAGGATAACGTCCTGCAGCCATTGCTCCTTTTTTGTGACCAAGACCGTCATTGTGCCTCTTAAAAGGTACTGCCTGATCCAATGTGGTCACATTTTCAAGATATGATCTTGCAACACCGGTATGCATACCTTTTATTGCACGACCAAGTTCGCGTGACTTCTTAGGTGAGATGTGAAGCTCTGAACCCATTGCTTTTGCACTGACTTCAGGGTCTAATTCCGTTGAATAATTAATTCTTGCCATTCTTCATCACCTTACTTGAGCGGTACGAACTTACTTGAACGGGTTGCACCAACACCGGCACTGCCGTGTGATACTCGGTTACGCGTCAATGCGAACTCTCCGAATCTGTGTCCGATCATTTCCGGCTGGATATCGACCTTTAAAAATGACTTACCATTATAGAGTTCAAAACTCTTGCCGATCATATACGGCATGATAATGATATTCCTATAATGTGTTCTGATCTTGTCCTTTCCATCAATGAACTGCTGCATTACGTTCTTCTGACCATCTGTGAGACCACGTCTAAGACTGCGGCGTTCTCTTGAGGGTAACATCTCTGCAAACTCTTCCGGGCTCAACTGTTGAAGCTCCTCTATTGTCTTACCACGATAGGTGAACTCACCTTTTCGTTTTGGTAATCTTGTTGTTGATTTTCTTGCCATGTATTACACCTCCGATTAACGCTTTCCTGTCCTGCGTGCTGCAATATGACCCACCTTACGACCAGGCGGCGCATTCCTGCTAACCGTTGTCGGCTTACCAGGATGTTTCCTGTTTCCGCCACCAAACGGATGGTCTACCGCATTCATGGCAACTCCCGATACACGTGGGTATTTTGCCGCTCTTGTTTTCATTTTATGATACACTTTACCGGCCTTTAAGAACGGTTTATCGATACGTCCGCCACCTGCAACGATCCCGATCGTTGCCCGGCACTTTGGACTTAGCCATTTGATCTCACCGGATGGCATCTTAATAACAGTCTTTTTACGATCGTGGGAAACCAGTGTTGCATAAACACCGGATGCACGTGCAAACTGTCCGCCGCCACCTGGCTTTGATTCAATGTTGCATATTGGAACACCCTCTGGGATCTCTGACAATGGAAGAATATTACCCGGTTTGATCTCTGCTGAGATTCCGCATGCGATCTTCTGTCCAACTGCAATTCCCTCAGGTGCCAGGATAAGACGCTCTTCGCCATTATCAAATGCAACTTTAACGATTGGTGCTGACCTTGCCGGATCATGTGTGATCTCGGTCACTGTACCGTACAAAGTCTCTTTCATATCCACATTCGGATGTTTCAATGCGGCTTTGAACTTGTGAGATGGAGCCCGGTATGTAGGGGTTCCGCGACCTCTGTTCTGTGATATAAGTCTATGTCCCATTTATCTCACCTCACACCAATCCTATCCGTGTAGCGATCTCGTGGGCAGCATCTTCTCCCTCGAATGTAACGATCGCTTTTTTCAAGCCTTTCATTGTGGTCATTGTACAGATCGACTTTACAGGGAATCCATACGTCTTGACTACATCTTCTTTGATCTGATACTTGTTTGCACGGGTATCGACAATGAACTGGAGTTTATTGTTATCCAGAACCATCATCGCTTTTTCCGTAACAAACGGATATTTAATAGCGCTCATATGAATGCACCCTCCAGATTTGATATTGCTGATTCGGTCCATATAGTGAGCCGACCTGCATGTGTACCGGGAGCCAATAACTCTGCATTCAATGAATCCACTGTCGCAACATCGACACCGGACAGATTATTTGCAGCCTTGGTAATTGGACTCTGTTCACCTGCAACGATCAAGACACTCTTTTTGTGCTTGTATTTGCGACCTCGGAGTTTACCCTTACCGGCTCTGATATGCTTACCTTCCTTTGCACGGATGACATCATCATAAACACCTGCTGCCTGCATGAAACTTACAACTTCCTTGGTCTTTGTAAGACCTTCAAGTGAATCTTCAACAACAAGCGGTACATTTGCTTCAAACCTATGACCTCTTGACCTTATAAGATCAGGGTTAATGGTTGCTGCAATTGCAGAACGAATTGCCATGCGCTTTTCTTTCTTGTTCACCTTTTCAGATCGGTCTTTTTCCGGTTTTGGAGGATGTGCTCTTCTACCGCCGACTGCCTGGGGAACTCTTGCAACACGGCTACCGTTTGCAAGTCTTGGAACCTGTGCAACACCTCTGCCAGACCCCCATGAACGTGCTGATGTATCCATACCTGAATACATGCGAGGACCATACGGCTGAAGTCTGTTAGCCTGTCCTGAAAGCACTGCCTTTTTAATTAGATCCGGTCTGTAAACCTCGTCGAAAATGTCAGGCAAAGTGATCTCGCCTTTCGTATTTCCAGATAGATCAATAATATTTGCTTTAACCATTCACATCACCCCTGCTTGGACTGTGTACTTACGTGAACGATCTGTGGTTCACCCATACCGGACACTTTTGACCTGGTAGGTTCTCGAAGTCTGATCAATCTCTTTGATGGGCCAGGTACGCTTCCTTTAATTAATATGTATTCTCCGCGCACAAGACCATAGTTTACGAATCCGCTTGATGGGTTGATACCATCGAGATCTTCGGAGATCTTGAGAATTCGCTTGTTAAATTCAGTTCGCTGGTGGTATCCCATCTGACCCATCTGTGGAACTCTCCAGCTAACATGAGCCGGTCTCCATGGACCAAGTGTACCTACCTGACGAAGACTTCCTGCACGGGAGTGCTTGTTCTTCTGCATGTTGATGCCCCATCTTTTAACAGCACCCTGCGTACCTTTACCGGTCGTGATCGCTGCAACATCTACAATATTGCCATTGTTGAACACATCATTGATGCGAACTTCGTTGCCAAGTATTGATTGTGCATACTCGAACTTTGCTTTGATGTCACTTCCGCTGATGGCTGTTTCCATAAGATCTGATTTCTTTTTGGGAACACCAGTCAGGCTTTTCGGTAATGTGTATGTGAGCACTTTAATCTCGGTTGCAGTGCCATCATCGATAAGTGAAACAATCTTTTCCATTGCTTCATCTGTAGTATTCTTCTTTGGCATACTTATAGTGCGCTCAAGACTGTCATCAAGATCTGATGACCATGCCTCTGCGATTGCTTTGTCACCAAAGGTAGTATTTTCATACGCACGAATTGCTGCAACCTTAATAGCAGGTGTTTCGATGACAGTCACGGGTACAGATATCTCAGCACCTTCTGTAAGACTGTTTTTTGCATCGTCGATCATTACCACGTGGGTCATACCTACCTTGAAACCTGCAAATCCTTGCAGTTTAGGTTCGCCGGATGACTCTGGCCATGATCTGAACCTTGCTATGTGGCTTTTCGCTCTTTTGCGTGGACTAAATGCGAGTGAACCCCGCCTTGGTCTATGTCCTTTTGCCATTTTTATCCTCCATTATACAATTATTTTAATTCGACTTTGTTGATTTTTAGCCAACCACAAGTAAGCCGTTGTTATTATGATTAAACTGTAAACGCTCAGCATTGCTAAAAAGCAAATAAATATTAATTCAAAATATGAATTTGAATTATTTGCCTTTAAAGTCAATGTGAGTCAATGCACACTCCGTTTTACGAAATTGTGCCCTTAAACAGTAGTCACCTATAAAAGATCTAAACATGTCCATG